>NZ_JBHXFA010000011.1:0-7267 GCF_042724175.1 Streptomyces sp. NPDC127084 | reverse complement strand
CGAGCACGTCCAGCTCGCCTTCGAGGACGTAGAAGAGCTCCTCGCTGCGCGTGTGCACATGGGCGCCGACGTCGAAGCCCGGCGGCACCACGACCTCGAAGCTGGAGGCCACCCTCGAGTGCTCCCCGGTCACCTTGAACGTCACCTGCTGGGCGGCCGTGTTCAGCGTCCGGCCATGGCCCGTGGGCACCAGCAGACCGTCCGGGGACTCCGCGTACTCGTCGGCGTCGATCGGCGCCCTGATATGCGCGGTCACCAGATCACCGGCAATCTCTCGGGTCCGCGGATCGCGGCGCCGGGCCGCCAGCCCAGCTCCTCGGCAGGTACCGCCAGCCGCAGCGGGGGGAAGCGGTCGAGAAGTGTGGAGACCAGTAGTTCGGCTTCCAGCCGGGCCAGCAGGCTGCCCAGGCAGTAGTGCGGGCCGTATCCATAGGCCACATGGGGATTCGGGCTGCGGTCGAGCACGATCTCCTCCGGGTCCGAGAAGACTTGCGGGTCGCGGTTGGCCGCCAGATAGGAGACGTATACCGGCTCACCGGCCTTTATCCGGTGACCCGCGACCACCAGATCCTCCTTGGCGATCCGGCAGAGCCCGACTGCCTTGCGGTGCGGGACGTAGCGCAGCAGCTCGTCGATCGCGGTGGGGCGCAGTTCCGGCTCGGCCCGCAACCGGGCCTGGTGCTCCGGTCGGGTGAGCAGGATGTAGAGCATGTTGCCGGTGTTGTGGGTGACGGCCTCGCCGCCTATCTGGATCAGCAGGGCGAGACCGACGGCCTCGTTCTCGCTGATCTCGCCGTTCGCGACGGCCGCGGCGAGCAGGGCGGTCACGTCCTCGCCGCCCGTGACCCGCCGCTGCCGGAGCAGCTCGGCGTAGTACGCGCACATACGGGTCTTCGCCTGCTCACTGCGCTCGGCTCCCTCGGCCGAGGAAAGGATGAGGCTGGTCCACTCGTGCATCCGCGGGCGATCGGCGTCCGGCACCCCCATCAGCTCGCACACCACGGCCAGCGGAAAGGGGGTGAGGATCCGTTCGGTCAGATCGGCGGGCGGGCCGTCGGACAGCACCCCCTCCACGAGTTCGTCCAGCATCAGCTGGGCACTGCCGCGCAGCCGCTCCACGCCCCGGGTGGTGAACGCACCGGCGACCGCACGGCGCAGCCGCGTATGGTCCGGTGGGTCCTCGAATCCGACTGCCCCGGCCACGGGGATGAAGTGCGGAAGGAGCCGGGTGACATCGTGCTCGGCGATCGCCCTGCGGCTGAAGCGGGGATCGTTCGTCACCATGCGCACGTCCTCGTGACGCGTCGCCAGCCACGCCCAGCCCCTCCCGTTGGGGAGCCTGATGCGGGTCAGGGGGCCTTCCCGCATCAGGTCGGCCAGCACCGGGTCGAAGTCCACGCCGGACAGGTCGTCGGCGGGCCAGAAACGGACCGGCGGGCGGGAGTCGTCGATGGCGGTCGTCGTCTGTTCGTGCATCGTTCGGTTCCTCCGCGGGGCGAGGGTGCGGGTGTGCCGTGGCCGGGGCGTGGGGGAGTCCGAGGACCGGGCATCGGGCCCGGAGATCACGGACCGGATCAGCGGCCGGTCAGAACCCGTACTGGGCCTGGGGCTGGAGTCCGTGCGACGGAGGGATCTTCCCGTCCGGAATGCTCCAGCGGCCGAGGGTCATCTCCGCGGTGATGCCGGGGCCGAAGCCAGCGAGGATGCCGCGAGCCGTGTCGGGGGTGCCGCCCTCTTCGAACATGCGCCGCAGGGCGTCCAGGACGACGGCGCTCGCGATGTTGCCGTACTCGGTGAGTGTCGCCCTGCTGAACCGGAAGGCCTCCGGGTCCACGCCGAGGAACATGCTCAGGTCGTCCAGGATCCGTGGCCCGCCCGCGTGGATGATGTAGAAGTCCAGCGCGGTGACGTCCCAGCCGTGCGGGCCGGCCAGCTCCTTGAGGGCGGGGGCGAGCGGCTCCATCGTTCCGGGCACCCGCTTGTCCAGCTTGAAGTGGAAGCCGGTGTCGCGGACGTCGTA
Source organism: Streptomyces sp. NPDC127084 (assembly GCF_042724175.1). Taxonomy (NCBI): domain Bacteria; kingdom Bacillati; phylum Actinomycetota; class Actinomycetes; order Kitasatosporales; family Streptomycetaceae; genus Streptomyces; species Streptomyces sp. NPDC127084. The sequence goes on along the minus strand of NZ_JBHXFA010000011.1, from coordinate 5,247 downwards.
GGCGATCCAGTCCTCGGTGTGCGGGACCAGATAGGCGCCGTTGCGCTCCAGGACCACTCCGAGTCCGCCCCGGCCGCGTACCACCGCGGCTGCGAGGCCGTCCCCGAAGAGGCCGTTGGACAGGAGGTTGCCGACGCTCACATCCGTGGGCTGGTAGCACAGCGAGCAGAACTCGCAGGCGACGATGAGGGCGTTGGCCTCGGGGTAGGCGGTGCAGAAGTCGTGCGCCCGGTTGATCGCGGCACCGCCGGCGGCACAACCGAGCTGGGCTATGGGAACTTGTCGCACGTCGGTGCGGAAGTCCATGGAGTTGATCAGCCACGCGGTGAGCGACGGCATCATGAAGCCCGTGCACGACACGAAGATGATCACGTCTACGTCGGAGGCGTGGAGTTCGGCGTCGGCCAGCGCCTGCCGTATGACGGCTGGCACTCGCGCCTTGGCCTCGGCCTCGTAGAACGCGTTGCGCTCCTCGAAGCCGGGGTGCCGCAGCGTCTCCTCGATCGGCCGCAGCAGGTGGCGTTTCTCCACCCCCGTGTTCTGGATCAGGCGCAGCGCCAGCGGGAGTTCCGGGTGGTCCGCGTGAACGGACCGCGCCAGGTCAAGGGTCTGCTCCATGGTGATCACGTGCTCGGGCACAGACACCGCGGGTTTACACAGAGTGGCCATGATGTGCTGCCCTCCTCTCACCTTCCTCCAAAAGGATCAGCGACGACACGCCGTCGCGCGCGCCGGGGAATCCCCTACCGGTTGCGCCGAAAGGGTGATCCAGGGGCGTGTCCGAGCCGATGTGCGTGCAATCGGGAAGGGATGGGGTCCTGGCGGGGGCGCTGTCGGCTTACTGCATGTGAACCGCTTTGCGCGCGCGTTCACAAACTGGGAGATGAACTCCATGACGTCACAACCCCAGACCGTGCCAGGGGCGCTGACCGGCGCCGCGGGCTGTCCGTTCACCGGTGCGGCGGCACGGCGGGACGGACAGCGGGAGGCGGTCCACGAATGGACCCTGGAGGACTTCCAGGCTCTGGAATTCGACCCGTTCCTCACCGGACTGCTCCGGCACGAGCCCGTCGCCCGTATCCGGTTGCCGTTCGGCGAGGGCACCGCCTGGCTCACCACCCGGTACGAGGACGTCAAGCAGGCGTCAGCCGACCCCCGGCTGAGCCGGACCGCCCTGGTGGACCGCGAGGTCACCAGCGGTTCGCCGCACGCCATCGCGGCGAAGCACGCGGCACTCAACTACGCGGACCCGCCCAGGCTCACCGTCATGCGCGGCGTCGTCGCCCGCGCCTTCACCGGCCGGAGCATGCGACGGCTGCGGCCCATGGCCCAGCGGACCGCCGACCGGCTGCTTGACGAGATGGAGCGGCATGGGCCGCCGGCGGACCTGATGGCGCACCTCCATGGTCCCTTTCCGCTCTCCGTCGTCTGCGACCTGCTCGGTGTGCCGCAGGACGAGCGGGCTCGGATGACCTCCTGGGCGGACGTCATCATGACCCCTCGACCGGCCCCGAACCGCAGCAAGGAGGCCCAGCGCACGGTGCGCGAGGTGCTCGTCGCTCTCATCGGGCGGCGCCGCGACGAACCGGCCGACGACCTGGCGGGAGTCCTCGCCGCGGCCCTGGAGGGCGGTGAGATCACCGAGGACGAGGCGGTCTCACTGGCGACGGCCATCCTGGTGAGCGGTGCTCACGCGGTACGCAACAACAGCGCGAACATGGTGTACGCGCTGCTCACCCATCCGGAGCAGCTTGCCCGCCTGCGGGACGCTCCAGGACTCCTCCCGCAGGCCGTGGACGAGTTGCTGCGATGGATCCCGCACCGCAACGGTGTCGGCATCCCGCGCATCGCCGTCGAGGACCTGGAGATCGGGGGCGTACGCATCCGGCGTGGCGAGGCGGTCTACTCGTCGTATCTCGCCGCGAACCGCGACCCGGCGGTCTTCGGCGCCCCGGACGTACTCGACTTGGACCGCGGTCCCATGGCCCACCTGTCGTTCGGATACGGCCCGCACCACTGCGTCGGGTCGATGCTCGCCCGGATGGAGTCCGAGATCATGATCGGTACGCTGCTGGAGCGTTACCCCCGACTGGCACTGGCGGTGCCGCCCGATGCGATGACCTGGCAGCGGGGCGGCCTGATCCGGGGCCCCGAGACCCTGCCGGTGAGTTGGTGAGGCGGCCATGAACGGTGAGGTGTGCGTCGATCCGAACGGTGCGGTGACCGATTGGGCGGACGGCGAGGTGCCCGAGGGACCGAATGGTGAAGCCGTCGAGCGGACGCACGGTGAAGGCACCGAGGGGTCGAACGATGCCGTGGCCGATGGGTCGAACGGCGCGGCTACCGAGAGAGCCGACGGTGCAGCCGCTGAGGGGCAGAACGGGGAAGGCGCTGAGAGGCCGCACCGTGGTGTGGCCGCTGATCCGGATGCCGTGGGGCCGACCGGCGACGACGATGTCGGCGTCGGCGTCGGCGTCGACGTTCGGATCGTGCGCGGAACCCCTGACGAGACCGAGTTGGCCGCTCTGCTGGCGGTGCTCACCGCGGTCGCCGGCCATCGCGGGACGGCCCGAACCGGCGGGCGGAGCCATCTCTCCTGCCGGGCCCACTGGGACCGCGCCTGGGGCGGCGGTCTGCACCCCTGCGGCTCCTGGCGGGTACGGGACAGGACGGTGACGGCCTTCGACCCCGACAGCCGCTGACCTCCGCCCGGGCCGGTCCGAGCGGGCCACGGGTCAGACGAGGAGCCGGAGCGAGGTGTCCGACACCCCGAGCCGTACTGTCTGACCCCAGGTCAGCTCGATCGCGTCGGACTCCATCCCGTCGCCGAAGGCGACCAGCCGGTCGGACTCCACGGTGAGTGCCAGCCGTTCCGCGGCGGCCAGGGTGCCTTCCACCAGGGACGTCCCGGTGGCAGGCGAGGGCCAGGCCTCCCGTACGTACCAGATCAGCCGGCGTTCGGCGGGGCCGGGCAGCGGGCCGGCGGAGCCGCGCTCCAGCCAGAGCGACCGCAGCCAACCGGTGGCGCCGGTGCCGGTGCCGACCAGGACCCCGGACGAGGCCTGGGGCTCCGCCGCGTCCCGGAGACCGAGACGGTAGCGGGAGGTCTGGTGGCCGGGGCGGCCGAGGTAGATCTCGTTCAGGGCCACGATGCGCTGGGTGTCGTCGGCGACCGCCTCCACCATGGTGAGCTCATCCGCCGTGCCGCCGCCCTGGGCCGCAGCGTCCCGCATCAGCCTTCCGGCGTCGGCTGGCCGGTGCCGGACGAGGACACCGGGATTGCGGCCCGGGTCGGTGTCGATGCCCACGACAGGCTGGCCCGAGAGGTACTTGGCGGTGTTGGCGACCAGGCCGTCCTGGCCGACCACGATGACCACGTCCTGCGGTGCGAACAGGAAACGGTCCAGGTCGGCGCGTTCCACCCGGGTCTGGCGCCAGCGCAGCGGCACGGCCGCCGTCACATCGCGGAGCGCCCGCGCGGTGCGCCGGTGGCGTTCGAGCACCTCGGCGATACTCCTGCCGCGCGAGGAGAGGAAGAACTCCGCCTGGCCGTGGGTGCCGTGCCGGGCGAGCAGCTCCTCGTACTCGGTGGTGCGGTGCACCAGCACCGCACGCGGGGCGAGACTCACCGCTCCTCCGCGTCGTGGTGGCGCTGCCCGCCGCCGAGCCTCGCGAGCAGACCGGTGAGGACATCGGGCGAGAGGGTGACACTGTCCACCCGGGGCAGGTTCTCGGCGAACCTGGTGACGGCCAGCGCCCGCAGGGTCTCGGACCCGGTCTCGGCGTGTACCCGCAGCCAGGCCGCCTGTGCCGCCGCGCGCGCCTCGCCCGTCTCACGGGCAGCCGTCGCCTCGGCCTGTGCCAGCCGCACCCTGCGGGCCGCTTCCGCCTCGGCGCGTACGGCGTCGGCGGCGGCGCTCTCCTCTGCCTCACGGCGAGCGTTGGCGCCGCTCTGCTCCACCAACTGCTCTTCTCTGCGGGCCAGTTCGATCTTGCTGGCAAGTTCGTTCTCCGCGATGGCCCGTTCGCGTTCGACGGCGACGGCCCGCCGTTCGTAGGTGGCGCGGTCGGCCTCCTGCTGGATCTGCTCACGTGCCGGAGTGCGCAGTGCGCGCTCCACCTCGGGCTCGGGCCGCAGTGCGATCACCCGTACGGCTACGACCTCAAGGCCGGTCGCGGCCAGCCGGGGCTCGGTGCCGAGCCCCCTCGAGATCCGCTCGCGAACGGCCGTGACGCCGTCGGCGAGTGCGGCGGCGAGCGGGGTGCGGGCGAGTACGTCGAGCGCGTGCTGCTGCGCGGTCTCGGTGAGCAGGGTGGCGATCTGCTCCAGCGGGGTGCCCCGCCAGACGCCGGTGTCCGGGTCTATGGAGAAGTCCAGCCGGGTGGCGGCAGCGGTCGGGTCGCTGATGCGGTAGGTCACCGTGGACTGCACCGCGACGTCCTGGAAGTCCGACGTCCTGGCGTGGAACGTCATGGCCAACTCGCGGTCGTCCACCGGGATCTCGGAGAGCGCGGCGGTCAGCGCGCGGTACCAGAAGCTGAGCCCGGTGCCGTCGTGGGCGACTTTGCCGCGGGAGTGGTGGCGAACATGGGCGGTGGGCGCGCATCGCAGATGACGCCAGCCGAGGCGCCGGGTGATGTCGGCCATGGTGGGACCCCTTGCGATCGATTGATTATCGTCTGGATGACGATATTGGGGTTTCTGCTTATCGTCAAGGAGACGAGATGAGGTGGTGCTCGAGCTTGCGCACCAGTGCCGGGCGCATCAGGCTGACGGGATGGACGACATCACCGTGCGCAGGGTCTACGACACGACCGAGCCGGACGACGGTGTGCGCGTCCTGGTCGACCGGCTGTGGCCCCGGGGCGTGTCCAAGGAGCGTGCAGCCATCGACGAATGGCTCAAGGAGGTCGCTCCCTCCAACGGGTTGCGCACCTGGTACCACAAGGACGCCTCCCGTTACAGGGAGTTCGACGCCCGCTACCGGCAGGAGCTCGATGAGGGCGCTGCGGCACAAGCCCTCGCCCGCCTGCGTGAACTGGCCGCCGGCGGCCCCGTCACCCTGGTCACATCGGTGAAGAGCATCGAGGGCAGCCATGTCCCCACACTGGTCGACCTGCTGGAGCGCGACGCGCAGGCACGTGATTCCTAGTGCCGCGTCAGGCAACGTTCGCCCCGTCGCGACGCCCGGCACGGCGACTCGCGGCGTTGCCGAATCAACCGAGTAGGCCCACTACGAGGTCGAT
>NZ_JBHXFA010000010.1:61305-73135 GCF_042724175.1 Streptomyces sp. NPDC127084 | reverse complement strand
TGCGCGGCCAGTTGTTCCGCCTGCGCCCGCAACGCCGTCTCACCACGCGCCGACAACACCCACGGCACAGCGGGAAGAACAGGAGCAGCGGTTTCGCTCTCCTCCGCCACCTGTACCGGGGGTTCCTCAAGGATGACGTGGGCGTTGGTGCCGCTGATACCGAACGACGAGACACCGGCCCGGCGCGGACGGCCGTTGTCCGCCTCCCATGGCCGTTCCTCCGTCAGCAGCTCCACCGCGCCCGCCGACCAGTCCACATGAGGCGACGGCTCGTCCACGTGCAGTGTCCGGGGCAGGACCCCGTGCCGCATCGCCATCACCATCTTGATCACACCCGCGACACCGGCCGCCGCCTGCGCATGCCCGATGTTCGACTTCAACGACCCCAACCACAACGGCCTACCGTCCTCCGGCCGCTCCTGGCCGTAGGTGGCCAGCAGTGCCTGGGCCTCGATCGGATCCCCGAGCGTCGTGCCCGTGCCGTGTGCCTCCACGGCGTCCACATCCGCGGCCGTCAGTCCGGCCGATGCCAACGCCTGCCGGATCACCCGCTGCTGCGACGGGCCGTTCGGCGCAGTGAAGCCACTGGAGGCGCCGTCCTGGTTCACCGCCGAACCACGCACCACCGCCAGCACCCGGTGCCCGTTGCGCCGCGCGTCCGACAGACGCTCCAGAACCAGCACACCCACACCCTCGGACCAACCGGTCCCGTCCGCCGCCGCCGAGAACGCCTTGCACCGCCCGTCGGGGGAGAGCGCGCGCTGGCGGCTGTACTCCACGAACATGTTGGGCTGGGTCATCACGGTCACGCCGCCGACGAGGGCGAGGGAGCACTCGCCGCGTCGCAGTGCCTGGACGGCAAGGTGGAGGCTGACCAGAGACGAGGAGCAGGCTGTGTCGATGGAGACGGCCGGGCCCTCCAAGCCCAGGATGTAGGAGACGCGCCCGGAGACGATGCTGGCGACACTGCCCGCGGCGAGGTACGCCTCCAGGTCCCTGGGGATGGTGGCCTGGCCGGATCCGTAGTCGCAGTACATGACGCCGCCGAAGACGCCGGTGCGGCTGCCCCGCAGGGTCGCCGGGTCGATTCCGGCGCGTTCGAGCGCCTCCCAGGAAGTTTCGAGAAGGAGCCGCTGCTGGGGGTCCATGGCCAGGGCCTCGCGCGGGCTGATGCCGAAGAAGCCGGCGTCGAACTCGGCGGCGCCTTCGAGGAATCCGCCCTCGCGCACATAGCTCTTGCCGGGCTTGTCGGGATCGGGGTCGTAGAGGCCGTCAACGTCCCAACCGCGCTCGCTCGGGAAGGGGGTGATGCCGTCGCGGCCCTCGGCGACGAGGCGCCACAGCTCGTCGGGGCCGGTGACGCCGCCGGGCAGTCGGCAGCTCATGCCGACGATGGCCATTGGTTCGCGCTCGGACTGTTCGGCTTCGCCCAGACGTCGGCGGGCTTCGCGGAGATCGGCCGTGGTCCGCTTGAGGTAATCGAGCAGCTTCTCTTCGTTCGACTTCTCTTCGTTCGACATCCGCACACCTGCCTCTTCAGTACATGAGCGGGCCGGGTGTCACGGACCCGGCCCGTCGTGGCGCGGCCGCCTCCGGCAGCCGGCGTTCCCTTCGTTTCAGTCCGTCGTGCCGGGGCCGCCGTCCGCGCCGCCGGTCTCGACGGCCCAGCGGACGATGCGGCAGACGCCGTCGATCTCCTCCTCGCCGATGACCTCGCCGGTCGGCAGCGCCAGCACCCGCTCGGCCAGCGCCTCGGAGCGCGGCAGCGGCAGCGGTGCATGCGTCTCCGGCCGGTCGCGGTAGGGGGCGAGTTGGTGGCAGCTCGGGTGGAAGTAGCGGCGGGACAGCACGTTGTGGCGTTCCAGTACGGCCTGTACCTGGTCCGCGTGGAGGCCGGCACTCGCCTGGTCGATCTCGATGACCAGGTACTGGTGGTTGGCGCGCTCCCCCGGCGCCTGGCGCCGTACCGAGATGCCGGGCAGGCCGGCCAGTCCCTGTTCGTAGAGCCGGTGGTTGCGGGTGTTCTGCTCGATCAGGGCGTCGATGCGCTCCAGGGAGACGAGCCCCATGGCCGCGCTTGCCTCGCTCATCTTGGCATTGGTGCCGGCGGAGACCACCTCGCGGTCCTCGCCGATGCCGAAGTTGCGCATGGCGCGGGCGCGTCCGGCGATCTCTGGGTCGTCGGTGACCAGCGCACCGCCCTCGAAGCTGTTGATGAACTTCGTGGCGTGGAAGGAAAAGACCTCGGCGCTGCCGAAGGCGCCGACGGGGCGCCCGTGATGGGTGGAGCCGATCGCGTGGGCGGCGTCGAAGAGCAGGGGCAGTCCGTGCCGGTCGGCGAGGTCGGTGAGACCGTCGATCGGGCAGGGGCGGCCGAAGGCGTGCACGCCGAGGATGGCGCCGGTGGCGGGTCCGATGAGCTTCTCGGCGTGCGCCGGGTCGATGCCGGCGCTCTCCTCGTCGACGTCGCAGAAGACAGGCGTGAGACCGATCCAGTCCAGGGCGTGCGGAGTGGCCACCCAGGTGAAGGCCGGGACGATCACCTCGGATCCGGGGCGGACTCCGGTGGCACGGGCCGCGAGCTGGAGCGCCACGGTCGCGTTGCAGGTCGCCACGGCGTGGGCGGTGCCGGCCAGTATGGCGACCTGCTCCTCGAGTTCGCGCACCAGCGGGCCGCTGCTCAGCCACCGGCGGTTCAGCGCTCCGTCGATCTTCTCCCGGAGTTTTTCACGGTCGCCGATATTGGGGCGGCCGACGTGCAGCGGCTCGCGGAATACGGGAAGTCGGGACACAGAGGGAGCGTAAAGAGCGGGAACGCCTGGTGTTAACCCCTACCCATTCCCCTCCACCCCCTACGTGGTGCCGGCTCCGCCACGGCCGTTCTCGCGACCGTCCGACACCACCCCTATTCTGCGCCGGAAGTCGCTGACCGTACCGGGGTGCGATATTCCCTGGGGTTCCTGAACATTCCCAGTGCGCCCTTCTCGTTATTAGGCTCACCGGTGAATTGGGAAAGGCACGACCGAAGGGGATCTCACATGGCCCATGTTTTTCCCGCGGTGGCGCCGCCGTTGAGACCGCCGGACCGGCAGGGCGCGGTGCGCACCGCCGCGCGGATGGCCGAGTCGGCGCTGGCCGTGGAGGGCGTGGCCACCGGTAGCGGGGAGTTCCGGGACTGGTACGCCGGGCGGGTGCGCGAGGATGTCGCCGAGGTGCGCAGGATCCCGCTGGCCGAGCTGTCCGGGTGGTGTCGCGAGCCTGGCACCGGCAACCTCGTGCACGACTCGGGCCGTTTCTTCTCGGTGGAGGGGCTGGCGGCAGAGGACGCGGAGGGCGGCTTCCCCGGCTGGGACCAGCCGGTGATCCGGCAGCCTGAGATCGGCATCCTGGGCCTGGTCGCCAAGGAGTTCGGCGGGGTGCTGCACTTTCTGATGCAGGCCAAGAATGAGCCGGGCAACCATAACGGGGTGCAGCTGTCGCCCACGGTTCAGGCGACGCGGAGCAACTACACCCGGGTGCACCGGGGTGCTTCGGTGCCGTATCTGGACTTCTTCCGGCAGGCGGACCGGCACCGGGTGCTGGCCGACTCGCTCCAGTCGGAGCAGGGATCGTGGTTCGACGGGAAGCGGAACCGGAACATCGTGGTGGAGGTGTCGGAGGAGGTCGAGGTCGCGGTCGGGGAGAACTTCCGGTGGCTGACCCTGGGGCAGATACACCGGCTGCTCGCCGAGGACGACGTGATCAACATGGATGCCCGGTCGGTGCTGGCCTGTCTGCCGTTCGGCGGGGCCGACGAGGCGGCGGTACCCTCGGCCGGCGGCGGGCCGGGGGCGCTGCTGCTGCGGTCCTGCGCCGACGGGACGGGCGCCCTGCACACCACCGGCGAGATCTTGAGCTGGCTGGCCGGCCTGCGGGCGGTCAGCGGCCTGTCGGCGCGGCGCGTGCCGCTGGACAAGGTGCGCGGCTGGAAGCGCACCGAGGAGTCCGTGGCCCACGAGGACGGGCGGTTCTTCCGGGTGATCGGGGTGGATGTGCGGGCCGCGGGCCGCGAGGTGCGGCAGTGGACGCAGCCCCTGATCGAGCCGGTCGCGCAGGGCGTGGTGGCGTTCCTGGTCACCGAGCTCGGCGGGGTGGTGCACGCCCTGGTCAACGCCCGTACGCAGGCGGGTCTGGTCGACAAGGTGGAGCTGGCGCCGACGGTGCAGTGCGTGCCGTCGAACTATCCGCAGGCGGTGCGGCCGCCGCAGTTGCGTTTCCTGGACGAGGTGCTGGCCGCTCCGGCGCAGCGGATCCGTTTCGACAGCCGGCTGTCGGAGGAGGGCGGGCGGTTCCACCACGCGGTGAACCGCTATCTGATCGTCGACTGGCACGGCGACCACCGGATCGAGGACGACACGTTCCGCTGGATCGCCCTGCACCAGCTCGCCGGACTTCTCCGGCACGGTCACTACGTCAACATCGAGGCCCGCAGCCTGATCGCCTGCCTGCACAGTCTGACCGGCGGCACGGCGGCGACGGGCACGGGCGAGGAGGTCCCGGCATGACCGCAGCGGGTGACGGCGGCGCGGACGCCATGGAGTACACGCGGCTGGGGCGCACGGCGCTCCAGGTGAGCCGGCTGTGTCTGGGAACCCTCAACCTGGGGGTGCGCACCACTCAGGAGGAGGCGTTCGCCCTGATGGACGAGGCGCTGGAGCGGGGCATCAACTTCTTCGACACCGCCGACCAGTACGGCTGGCAGCGGCACAAGGGGTTCACGGAGGAACTGATCGGCGCGTGGTTCGCCCTGGGCGGCGGGCGGCGGGAGCGAGTGGTGCTGGGCACCAAGGTGTTCAACCCGATGAGCGACCGGCCCAACGACCGGGGGCTGTCGGCCCGGCACATCATCGCCGGGTGCGAGGACTCGCTGCGGCGGCTGGGCACGGACTGGATCGACCTGTACCAGATGCACCACGTGGACCGTGCGGCCTCTTGGGAGGAGGTGTGGCAGGCCATGGAGGTGCTGGTACAGCAGGGCAAGATCCGTTACGTGGGGTCGTCGAACTTCGCGGGCTGGCATCTGGCGGCGGCGCAGGAGGCCGCGAATCGGCGGCACTTCCTGGGGGTCGTCTCCGAGCAGTGCGTCTACAACCTGGTGACCCGGTACGTGGAGCTGGAGTTGGTACCGGCCGCGCAGGCGTACGGCATCGGGGTGCTGGTCTGGTCCCCGCTGCACGGCGGGCTACTGGGTGGAGCGCTGCGGAAGCTGGCTGACGGCACCGCGGTGAAGACGGCGCAGGGCCGGGCCGTGGTGGCGCTGGAGCAGCACCGTGACGCGGTGGCCGGCTACGAGAAGTTGTGCGCGGAGGCGGGGCTTGATCCGGCGGAGGTGGGCCTGGCGTGGGTGTTGAACCGGCCGGGGGTGACCTCGGTGGTGGTCGGCCCCCGCACCGCCGCGCAGCTGGCCGGGGCCCGGCGGGCGCTCGACCTGCGGCTGGACGAGGGGCTGCTGGCCGCGCTGGAGGAACTGTTCCCTCCGCTCGGCAACGGCGGTCCGGGACCGGAGGCGTGGGCATGGTGACGCGGGTGCTGGTGGCGGGAGGGGCCGGGTTCATCGGTTCGCACTATGTGCGCACCCTGCTCACCGGCGGGTTCCCGGCCTGGGCGGGCACCGAGGTGACCGTTCTCGACAAGCTGGCGTACTCCGGGAACCTGGCGAACCTGGAGCCGGTGGCCGGCGGATACACCTTCGTGCGGGGAGACATCTGCGACAGCGGGCTGCTGGCGTCGCTGGTGCCGGGGCACGACGTGGTGGTCAACTTCGCGGCCGAGACCCATGTGGACCGGTCGATCACGGCGGCAGACGTGTTCGCGATGACCAATGTGGTGGGCACACACCGGCTGGCCGGCGCCTGTCTGGCGGCAGGGGCGCGGTTGGTGCACGTTTCCACGGACGAGGTGTACGGCTCGATCGACACGGGCTCGTGGACGGAGGACGCGCCGCTTTCACCGAACTCGCCGTACGCGGCGGCCAAGGCGGGCGGCGATGTGCTGGCGCTGTCGTACGCGCGCACCCATGGGCTGGACGTGCGGGTCACCCGCTGCGGCAACAACTACGGGCCGTACCAGTACCCGGAGAAGGTCATCCCGCTGTTCGTGACCAACCTGCTGGAGCGGCGCCCGGTGCCGCTGTACGGGGACGGGCTGAACGTCCGGGACTGGATCCACGTCGACGACCACTGCCGGGGCATACAACTCGTGGCCGAGCGGGGCGCGCCGGGCGAGGTCTACCACATCTCGGGCGGTACGGAGCTGACCAATGTGGAGCTGACCGAACGGCTGTTGCGGGCCGTGGACGCCGGTCCTGAGATGGTGCGGCGGGTGCCGGACCGCAAGGGCCACGATCGGCGGTACTCCCTGGACGACGCCAGGCTGAGGGCACTGGGCTTCCGGCCGGGGACCCCCTTCGAGGCGGGCCTGGCCGACACGGTCCGCTGGTACGTCGACAATCCGGCCTGGTGGAAGCCTCTGCGCGACGGGCTGCCGGCGGTGTGACGCGGTGCCGGGCGGGAGGCGGGCCGGGCCGTGGGCACGGATCTTGTCCGTACACCGACCGGCCCTCAGGTCGGCGCGGATCGACGCCGGTGCAGCGCCGCCGCCCACGCCCGCCGGGCCCAGGGTGTCGCACCATCCGCCGCCGACCCGCCGACCCGCCGACCCGCCGGCCCGCCGGCCCGCCGGTCAGGAGACGGCCTCCCGCAGCAGTTCTGCCGCGACGGCGCGCAGCGCTTTCCGGTCGGTCTTGCGGTTGCCGTTGAGAGGGAACTCGGTCACGTGCTGGAATCGGCGCGGGATCATCCGGTCCGGCAGATGGGCGCGCAGGCCGCGGACCAGTACGGCCGGGGACAGCCGCTCACCGGTGTAGAAGCCGACCAGGGAGGTCTGCCCGTCCGGGCAGGTCACCGCGACGGTGACCGCGTCCTGCACTCCGGGCAGCCCCCGCAGCCGCTGGTCTATCTCGGCGGGCTCGACCCGCCAGCCCTGCACCTGCACCTGAGCGTCGAGACGGTCGACGTACGCCAGCACCTCGTCGCCGATCCGGCGCACCCGGTCGCCGGTGCGGTACCAGCGGCGGCCGTCCCGCTGGAGGAAGCGGCCCTCCTCGTCGGCCGGGTCCAGGTAGCCGGTGGTCATCTGCGGGCCGCTGATGAGGAGTTCGCCCTCGTCGGAGGCGGGTTCGCCGTCCTCGCCGAGCAGCAGCCAGTCGTGCCCCTTGTGCACCGTGCCGATGGGCACATACCCGTTGACGGCACGGTCCTGGGGTGACCACCGGTGGCCGGTGACGGTGACCGTCAGCTCGGTGGGTCCGTAGAGGTTCTCCACGTGCGAGTGGGGTGCCGCCCGCTGCCAGTCCTCGGCGTCCCGGCAGGTGAACGCCTCGCCGGCGAAGAAGCTCCAGCGCAGTCCGGGCAGCGATCCCTCCCCCAGTCCGCAGGTGCGGCGCACCAGGGCGACAGCGCTGGGCGTGGAGAACCACACGGTGAGTCCTGCCGAGGCGGCGAAGCCGGGCAGGTCGCGGTAGGCGGCCGCGGGAATCTGCTGGGCTGTGGCGCCGGCGCCCCACGCGCAGAACAGGTCGAACAGGGAGCAGTCGAAGTTGAGGTCGAAGGTCTGGGAGAAGACGTCCTCGGGGGTGAAGGGGTAGCGGGTGTCCAGGACCTGGAAGTAGTGGTCGGTGGCACCGTGCGTGACGCGCACGCCCTTGGGACGGCCGGTGGACCCCGACGTGAACAGGATGTAGGCGGTGTCGTCGGCGCGGACCGGGCGGGGCGCGGTGAGCGCGTATGCGGTGTCGGCGCGGACGGTGCCGCCCTCGGTTGCCAGCACCGGCAGCGGCCGGCCTCCGGGATCGACGGCGTCGGCCAGCAGGGCCTGTCCGGATCCGTCGGCGACAACCGCGGACACCGCGGCCGCGTCCAGCATCTGCCGGATGCGGGATGCGGGGAAGCCAGTACTCATCGGTACGACGGTCAGGCCGGCGAAGAGGCCCGCCAGCACGCCGGTGTACGCGTCAGGTCCCTTGTCCGCGAGCACCCCGATCGCGCCCGGTCCCGTGCCCGTCGGTTCCCCGACAGCCCTCGGCCCCTTGCCCGTTGCGCTCCGAAAGTCGCCGTCGACGGCGCGCAGCAGGGCGCCGGCCCAGGTCAGTGCCCGCTCGTGCAGTTGCCGGTAGGTCAGGCTCCAGCCGGGGCCGCGCACCGCGACCCGTTCGGGGGCAAGAGCGAGGCCGCGCAGGAACCGCGCGTGCAGGGCGGCTCCGTACGCCTCGGCTCCGTACGCCTCGGACATGGATGCTCCTCGGACGGTTCGTCACGCCCCGCCGTGGTGCCGGCTGCGGGGCTGGAGGGCCAGTCGTGGATTGACGCGGACCACGTCGAAGTTCTCGGTGGTGCAGGCGACTCGGCCGAACAAGTTGTCGACCCCGGCGACGTGGACCGTCGCCACCTCCTGACGGCGCAGCGCGGCCACCACGTCCGGCCAGCGCATGGGCCGGACGATGCCGTCCAGCAGCAGGGTGCGGATCTGGTCACCGGTGGTCAGCAGAGTGCCGTCGTGGTCGGAGACGACAGGCAGCCGGGGGTCGGCGAAGGGCAGCTTGCCCAGCACCTCGTCCTCGGCCCTGCGGCGCAGGTCGGCGAAGAGCGCCGAGTGCAGCGGCGGACGCATCGTGTAGAGCGAGAGCCCGCCGAGGGAGCGCACCCGCTTGCGGAACCATTCGAGGCTGTCCTCGCGCATCGAGACCATGTACAGGTCGTGGTCGACGTAGCAGGAGATGTCGTACCACTCCTCGCGCGCGTCGAGTTCGGCCAGCAGCTCCTGGAGCTTCGGCTCGGGGGTGCGGACGAAGGAATGGGTCACCACGTCCGTGTGGTGCTCGGCGAAGTAGGCGTCCTGGCAGGCGGCCAGCCGGGCGGTCATCAGTACCGCGTCGGAGTACGGCAGACAGCCGGCGTAGGCCGCGACCGCCTTGCCGCCGAAACTGGGGCCGGCGCAGTAGTCGGGGGTGATGCCGAGTTCGGCCTCCGCCCATTCGGCCAGCGCCAGGCAGTTGACGAGGAAAGCCACCTGGGCGGCTTCGCTGTAGTCGTGTTCCGACTGCCGGTAACCGTCGATCAGGGAATATCCGAGCACCTCGTCGGCGATGGCGACCAACCGACGTGCGTACGGGTTGGCCACCATGAACCGGCCCACGTCCGCGAAAGTCATCGCCCCCATGCCGGGGAAGACGATCGCGGAGCGGGACGACGCTTCCGTACGCGAATCCATCTGCATGGCCGTCCGCCTTCCGTTCATGCCGCAGGTGTTCAAACGTAGGGAACGCCGTTGGCTGGAATAACCCCTAGGGACCCTTGGGGTCCTTAAGGGGCAGACCCCGGCCGTTAGGGGTTGGGCGGCCAGGGTGGCCGGAATACGGTGTCTGCGCACATGAGGGAAGCCGTGTGGTGCGCTCCCCGCTGATCGGAGATGGGAAAGAGCCGGCGCCGAGCCCGGACTCGCCGCACCCGGCATTCCGTTCACCAGGGAGATGTCCTATGCGTGTCCTCATCACGACACTCGCGCTCGATTCGCACTTCTACAACACCGTGCCGATCGCGTGGGCGCTGCGCAGCGCCGGGCACGAGGTCCGGGTGGCCAGCCAGCCCGACCTCGTCCCCACCATCACCCGGGCCGGCCTGACGGCCGTTCCGGTGGGCCAGGCACTGAACCTGATGGAGCAGTCCCAGAAGGCCCCGGAGTCGGCGGAGGCCGGCTACGGCAGCGGCTACAACATCGCCGAAACCGACCCCGCCAAGCTGACCTGGGAGTACGTCAGGGACACGCTGGCTGCCTACGCCCACATCGCGGAACTGTCCACCAGCACCGAGATGCTCACGGACCTGACCCGGTTCGCCCGCGAGTGGAAGCCGGACCTGGTGCTGTGGGACGCGATGAGCTATGTCGGTCCGGCCGCCGCCCGGGCCTGCGGCGCCGCCCACGCGCGCCTG
This sequence comes from Streptomyces sp. NPDC127084, assembly GCF_042724175.1. Taxonomy (NCBI): domain Bacteria; kingdom Bacillati; phylum Actinomycetota; class Actinomycetes; order Kitasatosporales; family Streptomycetaceae; genus Streptomyces; species Streptomyces sp. NPDC127084. Next base: position 63,110 of record NZ_JBHXFA010000010.1, on the reverse strand, counting down.
CTGTTCGGCACCGACCACTGGGCCCGTATGCGGGAGCTGTTCCTGCGCCTGGCCGCGGAGCAGCCCGAGGAGGCCCGGGTGGACGTGCTGCGGGACTGGATCACCGGCAGGCTGGCCGCACTGGACTGCGATCCGGAAGGCGACGGCCGGTTCGACGAGGAGCTGGTGGTCGGTCAGCGCACCATCGACCCGCTGCCGTCGTTCCTGCGGATCCACGCCGGACTCGACCGCATCCCGGTGCGGCCGGTGCCGTACAACGGGCCGTCGGTGGTGCCGGAATGGGTGACGCACGAGCGGCCCGAACGGCCGCGGGTGGTGCTCACCCTGGGCCTGACCCTGCCCGAGGCGTACAACGACGGTTTCCCCATCGCCGACCTGCTGGCGGCGGCGGCAGAGATGGAGGTGGAGCTGGTCGCCACGGTCGGCCCCGCCGTGGTCGACTCGCTGTCGGGTACAGCGCTTCCCGAGAACGTGCGGCTGGTGGACTTCGTGCCGCTCAACGAGCTGCTGCCGACCTGTTCCGCGATCATCCACCACGGCGGCATGGGCACGTTGCAGAACGCCCTGCGGCACGGTGTGCCGCAGGTGATCGTGCCGGGCTGGCTGTGGGACGAGCGGGCCACCGCGCTGGCGGTGGAGGGTCAGGGCGCGGGGCTGATGATCGAGCCCCGCGACTTCCGGGCCGACACGCTCCAGGCCGCGGTGGAGCGGGTGCTGAGCGAGTCCTCCTTCGCCGACAGCGCCGAGCGACTGGCCAAGGAGCTGCTGTCCGCGCCGGCGCCGCGGGACATCGTGCCCGACCTGGAGCGGCTGGCGGCCGAGCGGGCATGAAGGGCATCCTGCTGGCGGGCGGACACGGCTCCCGGCTCCAGCCGCTGACGCTCGCCGTGTCCAAACAGCTGCTGCCGGTCAACGACAAGCCGATGATCTACTACCCGCTGTCGGTGCTGATGCTGGCCGGCATCAGGGAGACCACGATCATCTCCACACCCCACGACCTGCCGCAGATCCGGCGGCTGCTGGGCGACGGGTCCGATCTGGGGCTCCGGCTCGACTACGTGGAGCAGCCGGTGCCCGGTGGCCTGGCGGAGGCGTTCATCCTGGCCGCGGACAACATCGGCGACGATTCGGTGGCGCTGGTGCTGGGGGACAACGTCTTCCACGGCAACAACTTCTACGACATCCTCCAGCGGGCCGCCCGCACCCTCGACGGGTGCGTGCTGTTCGGGTATCCGGTCGAGGATCCGGAACGGTACGGGGTCGGCGTCACCGACGCGGATGGCCGCCTGATCTCCATCGAGGAGAAGCCGGCCAACCCGCGCTCCAACCGGGCGATCGTGGGGCTGTACTTCTACGACAACGACGTGATCGACATCGCCAAGAACCTGCGGCCGTCACCGCGCGGCGAACTCGAGATCACCGATGTGAACCTGCACTACCTGCGACGTGGCAAGGCCCAACTGATCGATCTGGGCCGGGGTTTCGCGTGGCTGGACGCCGGCACACCGTCCTCGCTGCTCGCGGCGGGCCAGTACGTGTCCGTGCTGGAGCAGCGCCAAGGTGTGCGGATCGCCTGCGTGGAGGAGGTGGCGCTGCGCATGGGCTTCATCGACGCGGAGGCGTGCGAGAGGCTCGGGGCACGTCTGCCGTCCTCGGCATACGGGGCGTACGTGCGGTCCATCGCGGCCGAGCTGTCGTAACCGTACGACCGTCCCGACCTGCCGCGACAGCGTGCGCCCCCCCCCGCGCACCGGGGGGGGGGCGGGGGGGAGGGGCGCGGGGGGGGGGGGGTACGGGGGGCGCCC
>NZ_JBHXFA010000010.1:42504-61295 GCF_042724175.1 Streptomyces sp. NPDC127084 | reverse complement strand
GCGGACGAGCGGGGCCTGGTTGTCTCACCGTCCCGCCGCGCCCGCCGGCCCGCCCCGGGGGCGCCCCCCCCCCCCCGGGGCCCGCCCCCCGGGCGGTAAGCGCGCGGTGCGCGGGCGGTAAGCGGGGCCGCCCAGACTCGGGATATGCACACTCCAGTCGAAGGACACCCTCGCAAGGGTCTGGTCCTGGCCATCGCCTGCGCGGCGGTGGTCCTGCTGACGGTGGACCTGACCGTCCTGCACCTCGCCATTCCGAAGTTGATCGGCGACCTCGATCCCTCGGCCACGCAGATCCTGTGGATCGCGGACATCTACGGGTTCGTCCTGGCGGGTCTGCTCATCACGATGGGTTCGGTCGGTGACCGGATCGGCCGCAAGAAGCTGCTGCTGATCGGTACGGTCGCGTTCGCCGGGGCCTCGCTGCTGACGGCGTACGCGCCGAACGCCGAGGTGCTGATCGTGGCGCGGGCCCTGCTGGGCGCGGCCGGTGCGACCATCATGCCGTCCACGCTGTCCATCCTGCGCAACGTGTTCACCGACCCCAAGGAACGCACCGCGGCGATCGGACTGTGGAGCGGGATGTCGGCCTCGGGGTTCGTGCTCGGGCCGATCATCGGCGGTGCGCTGCTGAACCACTTCTGGTGGGGTTCGGTGTTCCTGATCAACATCCCGATCCTGCTGGTGCTGTTCATCGCCGCTCTGCTGGTGCTGCCGGAGTCCCGCAACCCGCGTCCGGGACGGCTGGACTGGGCGAGCGTGGTGCTGTCGACCGGTGGGGTCATCGGCCTGGTGTACGCGGTGAAGGAGGCCGCGCACGGAGGGGTGGACCAGCCGAAGGTGTGGGTTACCGCGCTGCTGGGCGCCGCTGCGCTGGCGGTGTTCGTGATGCGCCAGACGCGGCTGACGCATCCGCTGATCGATGTGCGGCTGTTCCGCAGGGCCGCCTTCAGCGGAGCGGTCCTCGCCAACCTCTTCGCGATGTTCGCCATGGTGGCGCAATCGCTGATCTTCTCGCAGTACTTCCAGCTCGTACTCGGCTGGTCGCCGTTGCAGTCGGGGCTCGCGGGGCTGCCGGGCGCGGCGGCGTCGGCGGTGGGCGGCGGTGCGCTGGCCCCGCCGCTGATCTCGGCGATCGGCCGCGGCAGGACCGTCGGGCTCGGACTGGGACTCGGTGCCATCGGACTCGCGCTCTACACGACGGCGGGTATGGAGTCCGACTACCTGATGCTGGTGGTGGCGATGGTGCCGGTCGGCGTCGGCTTCGGCATGGCGTTCGCGGTCACCGGTGACACGGTGCTGGCCACCGTGCCCAAGGAGCGGGCCGGTTCGGGTGCGGCGATCTCCGAGACAGCGATGGAGGTGGGCGGCGCACTGGGCATCGCGGTGCTCGGTAGTGCGCTCAACGCTGCCTACACCAACGGCCTGGACCTGCCCGAAGGAGTACCGGCCTCGGCGGTGGCCCCGATCGAGGACTCCATCGCCGCCGCCGTGCAGACCGCGGCCGCTCTGCCGGCCGAGCTCGGCGCCCAGGTGATCGAGGCCGCGCGGCACGCGTTCGTCGACGCCTTCCATTTGTCCGCGCTGGTGGCAGCCGGTGTGATGGCGCTGGTGGCGGTGGCTTCGCTGGTGACCCTGCGCAACGTACCCAAGATCATCGAGGAGGAGGAGCCGGGCGACGAGCCCGTCCCGTCTCTTCGCACCGCCCCCTGACCCTCCGACCCCGGCGCTCCATCGGGGCGCCGGACGCGGTGCCGTGTCCCCGCACCTGTCACGTGGGAAGCGGCCCGTAAGGGTGCCGCCGTCGCGGCCATCCCCCGTTCCGACGGCGGCGGCACCCTCCTCTTCCCCCGGCCCGCCATCCGCGGCCCGGGGGAAGCGGTCGGTGTGGCGCGCCGGACCGCCGGGCGCGGCCGGGAAGGAATGCCCGCGAGGCGCTCCGGACCGTCAGGCACGGCCGAGGAAGGCGAGAGCCTCCTCGCCGGTCATGGAACGGCCGCGGTGGTACGCCGCCCGGTAGGCGTCCGGCAACAGCAGCTCCCGCGCCCCACCGACCGTGCGCGCCACGTCCGGGTCCTGCTCCAGCGAGACGCCACGCAGTCCCGCGCCCAGCCCGAGCAGCAGCGCGGCCCGTTCCGCGTCTCCCTCCCGCAGCACCACGCCGCCCAATGCCTCCACCGCTCCGGCCGCTCCGGCGAGATTGCGGCTGCCGATCATCACGTCCAGCGCCCGCTGGTGCCACTCCCGGGCCCGGCCCGTGTCGTTCTCGGCCTCTGCTATCCGGCCCAGCGCCACGAACACCCGGGCCCGCAGCTCCTCCACCGCGAACCACCCGGTGGCACAGCCCGCGAGGGCCGCCTCCATCAGCCGGCGGGCCTCGGTGAGGTCACCGCTGAGCCGGGCGATCTCGCCCAGGCCCCACTCCACCGCCGCCGGCCGGGTGGGTGCGCCGGCCTCCCGCGCGGTGCGTGCCGCCCGCTCGTAGGCGGTGCGGGCGGCGGCGAAGTCCCCGGCCCGGACCAGCCCGTCTCCCTTGCGGCACAGCAGGTCGGCCAGGTCCTCGACCGCGCCGAGCTGTCCGGCGGACTCGAGCGCCTCGTCGTACAGGGCCATGGAACGCCGCCCGTCCCCGCGCCATCCGGCCAGCATGGCGAGTTCGGCGAGGCACAGCGCCATGCCCCAGCGGTCGCCGGTGAACCGGAACCCGGACAGCGAGTCCTCGAACTGCCGCTCTGCCTCGGCGACTTCTCCGCCGAACAGGGCCATATGCCCCCAGCCGAGCCGGATCAGAGCGTCGGACCAGGGGTCGGACCGCCGGGGACCGCCGGCGAGGGCGGCCGGACGAGGCGTGCCGGTGCCCATGCCCCACAGCACGGTCAGGAAGGGGTGGCGGGGCGGCCACTCCAACTCCGCCATGGTCTCCTCGGCCCGCTGCCAGTACGGCTGGAGGGTGAAGCCGCCGACCGCGCCGCCGTCACCGGCGGCCGCGGCGTTGAGCACGCACAGCACGTACTCCTCCTCCAGCCCGGCCGGTGGCGCGCTGCCCACCTTGCGCAGCAACTCCGCGGCGGCCGCGGCACCGTGGCCCCGCAGGCCGCGCAGCCACCAGTAGCCGGACAGGGTCGCGATGAGGCGCAGAGCGGTGTCCTGGTCAGTGCGGACCGCCCGGTGCAGGGCGGCCTGGAGGTTGGCGTGCTCGGCGGCCAGCCGGGCCAGCCAGTCCACCTGGTCGCCGCTGCGCAGGTACGGCTCCGCGGTGCGGGCCAGGTCCAGGAAGTACGCCGTGTGCCGGCCCTGGACGGGCTCCTCCTCACCGGCCTGGGCCAGCCGTTCGGCGCAGAACGCGCGGACCGTGCCCAGCATCCGGTAGCGGCCGCCGTCACCCTCGATCAGGGACTTGTCGGCGAGGCCGGTGAGCCGCTCCACGGCCTCGGCGTCGGAGAGTTCACAGACCCGGCCCACCGCGCCGAGCGTGAAGCCGCCGGCGAAGACGGTGAGCCGGCGGGCGAGCCGCTGTTCGTCCTCCTCCAGCAGGTCCCAGCTCCAGCCGACCACGGCCCGCAGGGTCTGGTGGCGGGGCGACGCGGTGCGGCTGCCCTGGCTGAGCAGCCGGAACCGGTCGTCGAGGCGGGCGGCGACCTCGTCGACGGGCAGGGAGCGCAGCCGGGCCGCGGCGAGTTCGATGGCCAGCGGCAGGCCGTCCAGGGCGCGGCAGACCCTCACCACGGCGGCGACGGTGGCGGCGTCGACGGCGAAGTCGGGCCGTACGGCCATGGCCCGGTCGGCGAAGAGCCGCACCGCCGGGTACTCCAGGGCCTGGGCCGCGCCGACCCCCTCGGGCGGGGCGGCCAGCGGGGGTACCGGGCAGAGGACCTCCCCGGTGATGCCCAGCGCTTCGCGGCTGGTGGCCAGCACCCGCACCCGGGGGCAGGAGGTGAGCAGCCGGAAGACGAGGCGGGCGACCTCCTCCACCATGTGCTCGCAGTTGTCCAGGACGAGCAGGGTCTCGCTGTCGGAGAGGGCGGCGACAAGGCGCTCGACGGTGTCCGGGGGCTGGCCCTGGCGGCCGCCGGCGTTCAGCACGCCCTCGCGGACCCCGAGCGCGTTCAGCACCTGGCGGGGCAGGTCGCCGCCGTCGCGCAGACCGCCGAGGTCCGCGAAGGCGACGTCGCCGGGGTCGCGTCCCGCGGCCTCGATGGCGAGGCGGGTCTTCCCGGCGCCGCCGGACCCGACGACGGTGACCAGGCGGGCGCCGCCGCCCCGGTCGAGGGGGCCGAGCAGCCGGGAGACCCGTTCGAGTTCGTCGCGCCGGCCGACGAAGGTGGTGAGCTGTGCGGGCGGCCCGGTGCGCGCGACGGTGGCGGGCTCGGACGGCGCGGGGGCGGCGACGGTGGTCAGGGCGAGGTCGCCGCGGAGTACGGCCACGTGGACGGCGGCCAGTTCCTCGGAGGGGTCGTTGCCCAGCTCTTCGGCGAGGGTGCGCCGCGCGTCCTCGTAGACGGCCAGGGCGTCCGCGCGACGGCCGCAGCCGTACAGAGCCCGCATCAGCTGGCCGCGGGGCCGCTCCCGCAGAGGGTGGGCGGCGGCGAGCTGCTGGAGTTCGGTGACCAGTTCGCGGTGGCCGCCCAGGGCGAGTTCGGCCTCGGCGCGGTCCTCGATGACGGCCAGCCGCAGTTCCTCCAGGCGGTGGGCGCGGGCGCGGGCGGCGGTGGCCTCCCCGAGTTCCACGGGAACCGGGCCCTGCCAGAGGTCCAGGGCCCGGCGAAGGGTGGCCGCCGCCGCGGCATGGTCGCCGGCGGCGAGCTGCCGGCGGCCCTCGGCGGCCAGGCGCTCGAAGCGGTGGGCGTCGACGCTGTCGGGGTCGACGGCCAGGCGGTAGCCGACGGGGTGGGACTCGACCAGTTCGTGCGCGGCGGCACCCCGCAGGTCGCGGCGGAGCCGGGAGACCTGGGACTGGAGGGCGTTGAGGGCGTCGCCGGGCGGCTTGTCGCCGTAGAGGCCCTCGATGAGGGAGTCGACGGTGACGACCCGGCCGGCCTCCAGGGCGAGGAGGACGAGCAGGGAGCGGGCGCGGGGGCCGCGGACGGCCACCGAGCCTCCGTCGTCGCGCCGCACCACGAACTCGCCCAGGACCCCGAACCACATGGCGTCAATTATTGCCCAGTTCCGGGCTGTTCCCACCCCCGGTGATCTCCGCGGTCCCGGCGGCGGCGATGGGGAGGTGGCCGCCGACGGCGTCGTAGCGGCGCTGCACATGATGCAGGTCGGCGTGGAGGTCGGCGGAGCCGATCCGGCGCGGGGCGGCCGGGTGGGCGGTGGTGCGGCCGAGCGGGAGCGATCCGGTGTCGGCCCAGCACAGCCGGCCGTCGCCGTCGATGTAGCTGCGGGTGCGGCCCCGGTTGTCGGGGTGGAGGCACCAGGGGACGTCGAGGTAGCCGCGGGCGAACGCCCTGACCAGGGCCTCGCCGGGGTCGGGGTGCAGATCGAGAACCGCGTGCACCAGGGCGGCGGCTTCCTGGTAGGTCTCGCTGTCCGTGGCGGCCGACTCCTGCCGGGTGGGCGCCGCGGCTCCCCGCGCGGCCGTCCGCGCCGAACGGGCGGCGGCTTCCAGCGCGGCGACGTTCTCCTCGATGGTGGGGATACGCCGTGACTCCGCGACGGTCTTGACGATCAGCCGCTCGGCGCCGGTGTGCACGGCCAGCGCGGCGGCGTCGCCCAGCAGGCCGTATGCGCCGTGCTCGGTGACCGGGTACAGCCCCATGTAGGTGTAGATCACCACGTGCCAGGTGGGTGCGGGGAGGAGTTCGGCGCACAGCCGTCGCAGCGCGGCCACCGCCTCCCGGTCCTGCGCCGGGTGGGTCTGCTGGGCGTAGCTGACGGACACGTCGCGCACCCCGTGCCGGTGGAAGAACAGCGCCTCCAGTACGGAGACCGCGACGAGCAGGCTCGGCGGGCAGAGCTGCCCGAGCAGGCATCCGCCGAAGGTCTCCAGGTGGGGTTCGGCGCCCAGGTCGCGCAGGGCAGCGAAGCGGCGTACGCCCGCGGCCCAGTTGTGCACCGAGTCGGCCAGCGGCGTGCGGCCGTAGGGCAGGCAGTAGGAGACGGGTCCGCCCTCGCTGGCGTCGATGCGCTGGTCGATGAGGGCGGCGAAGATGTGCTGGGGGACGGCGGAGCCGTGCCGGACCTGCACCGGGAAGGTGCGGTCGCGGATGCCGGCCAGCATCCGGGAGGTGACGGCCGGGTCGTGCGCGGTGATCGGGTAGCCGTTGAGTTCGCGGCCGTGGGCGAGGGCCTCGGCGAGGGCGTCGTCGTCGCCGAGCCGGGTGTAGCTGTCCAGGGTCACGGTGCCGACGGTGAGCGCGCGGGCGGCCTTGGTGGCGGCGAGCCCGGCGCGCATCCGGCCGGGGGCGTCGAAGCCCATGCGGGGCTGCACGACCAGCCGCCCGTCGCCGCCCGCCCACCGTACGAAACCGCCGAAGTCCCCGGGCTGCGCGATGTTCCCGGGCTGCTGGATGTGCCCGGCGTCCGTGATGTGCCCGGCCGGGCCGCCGGGGAGCGGGCCGGGGTGGGACGCGGGCCGGCCGCCGGGGGTCAAGGCGTACCCGCGGCTCCGGACCGGACGCCGGCGAGGGCGGGCGCGGGCCGGGCCGAGTCCAGGTAGCGGCGCAGGTCCTCCTCCTGGCCGTCGTCGAAGACGGCGTCGAAGCCGGCCTCCAGCAGGGCCGCCGCCTGACGGCCGCGCTCGGCGGCGGAGGCGGAGACGCCGAGTTTGCCGCCGATGACCAGGGGAACGGCGGTGAGTCCGGGGTGGGCCCGCAGGGTCCGGGCCAACCGCAGGCCGTCGGCATGTCCGTGGCCGTTGACGCTGCTCACCACGACCAGGGCGGGATTGTGGCGCAGGCACTCGGTCAGCAGGAGCGTCTCGGGCACGCAGGGGCCGAGGTTGACCACGCGGTAGCCCCGTTCCTCCAGGAGCAGGTGGAGGAAGACCAGGTTCCAGGTGTGGGAGTCGGACGCCACGGTTGTGACGACCACCGTGTCGGCGGTGTCGAGGGGACGGTCGTCCACGGTGCTGGGGAGGTGGTTCACGGGGCGGGCTCCGGGGCGGGTCGGCGGGCGGCGGCCGGGACGTCGGCGTCCACCAGGGGGACGCGCCGGTAGTCGATACGGGTGGCCGAGACGATCTCCCCGTCGCGCAGGGCGACTTCGGTGGGCGCGGGGCGGCCGAGGAACGCCAGCAGGCTGGCGGTGGGGCCGTAGGCGCCGGCGTTGGGAACCGTGATCACGTCGTCGGGGCGCAGCGCGGGGAGGGGCAGGTCGCGGCCCAATACGTCGCCGGGCGTGCACAGCGGACCGACCAGGCCGGCGGTCACCGTCGGCGCGTCGTCGGGGGCCGTGGTGGCGGTGGGTTCCACATGGGTGGGCAGCAGCCGGCCCAGGCCGGACATGCCGCCGAAGACGTTGATGCCGCCGTCGAGGATCACATGAGTGCGTCCGCGGCCGGTCTTGACGTTGCTGACGCCCAGCAGCAGGGTGCCGGCGCAGGAGGTGAGGTAGCGGCCGGACTCGAAGGCGATCACGGGACCGCCGGTGCGCCGGCGCGGCAGGTGGGCGTCGAGCATGGCCTCCAGCTCGCCGCGCAGCGCCGGGTAGCTGCCGCGGCGGCCGGGCACGCCGTAGGGAGCGGCGAAGCCGCCGCCGAGGTCGAGCAGGTCCAGCGGTAGGTCGAGGTCGTCCGCGAGGCGGACGGCGGCGGCGACGGTGTGCCGGAACTCGGCGATGAGGTTGGCCTCGTCCTTGGCGTTGCTGAGTGGGAAGAAGTGCAGTCCTGCCAGCCGGGCGCCCTCGACCGCGCGCAGCTCTGGCAGGGCGGCGGGCAGGTCCTCGGAGTCGAAGCCGAACTGGCTGGGCCGGCCGGTCATGCGGATGCCGGTGGTGGCGCCGCCCGTGGCGGTGTTGACCGCGTTGACCCGCAGGACGCAGTCGGCGGTCAGGCCGCGCTCGGCGGCGGCCCGGCCCACCCGGCGTACGTCGCTGACCGAGTCGGTGGAGAAGGTGCGGACCCCGAGGTCGAGCGCCTGGCCGAGTTCAGCGGTGGTCTTGCCGGGGCCCGTGTAGAGGCAGTGGGCGGCGTCGAAGCCGGCCTCCAACGCGGCGTGCAGCTCGCCGCTGGAGCTGATCTCGGCGCGGCACCGGCCGTCGTCGCCCCGCAGGGTGCGGGCCACGTCGGGGTGCGGGTTGGCCTTGAGCGCGTAGTACAGGAGGGCCCCTTCGGGCAGGGCGTCCAGCAGTTCGGCGCGGGCGGCGGCGACCTCGTCGAGGTCGTACAGGTAGAGCGGGGTGCCGAAACGCTCGGCCAGCGCGGTGTGCGCCGCGGATGCCCTGTCGGTCATCGGGCGTCCCCCCGCACGAGGGCGGCCAGTTCCCGCCGGGCGTTCTTGCCGTGGCCGGTGAGCGGCATGACGGCCACCACCCTGCACACGGCGGGCACCTTGGCGGGCTCCAGACGGCCGGCCAGGGCGCGCAGCACGGCGTGCGGCTCCAGGTCGTCGGCCTCCACGACGAGGGCGAGGTCGGCGCCGTCGGCCGGGGGCACGACGGCCGCTGCCCGTACGCCGGGGACGTCCATGGCGGCGGCCTCTATCTCGACGGTGGACATCCGGATGCCCTTGCGTTTGAACATGTCGTCGCGCCGGCCCTCGAAGTAGAGGTAGCCGTCCTCGTCGAGGCTCCCGTAGTCACCGGTGTGCAGGCGCAGTCGACCGGTGCGCGGGTCGCGGCGGAAGGAGCGTGCGGTCTGCTCGGGATCGCGCCAGTAGCCCGGCATGACGTGCGGGCCGGTGACCACGATCTCACCGGTGCGACCGCTGGGCAGTTCGGATCCGTCCTCGTCCAGGATCAGGACGCGGGTGCCGGGCAGCGGCAGACCCACCGAGTCCGGCCGGCTGTCGTCCTCGGATGGAGGCATGACGGAGACCCGCTTGCACTCGGTCTGCCCGAACTGGCGGACCACCCGGACGCCGGGGAAGAGGTCCCGCAGGGCCCGGATCGTCGCGGGCGGCAGGGCGGCGCCGGTGTTGGTGAACATCCGGACCGGCGGCAGCCCGTCCGGGTCGCGCCGGGCCAGGGACACGATCATCTGCGCGAGCGACGGGACGATGGGCACCACCGTGGCGCCGGTCTGCCGCATCCGGCCGAGCAGCATCAGGTCCGACTCCTCGTCGGCGAGCACCAGTTCGCCGCGGCCGAGGCAGGTCAGCAGCACCTTGTAGAGGCCGTAGTCCCAGGAGAGGGGGAAGCGGCAGAAGACGACGTCGTCGGTGCGGTAGCCGAGTGCGTCCACGAGGGCCCGGGTGGCGAAGGTGACCTGTGCGTGCGGGCAGATCACGGCTTTGGGGGCGGCGGTGGAGCCCGAGGTGTAGATCAGGACGGCGATGTCGTCGGGGCGGACGACGACGGGCGGGGCGGACACGTCCCGTTCGGCGAGGGCGGTCACCGCGGGCCAGATGTCGCCGAGTTCGTGGACCGGGGCGGGCGACATCTCCCGCAGCCGCGGCGCGGTCGGGCCCGACACGATCACCAGGGCCGGTTCGGCGTTGGCCAGTACGGACTGGAGGTGGAAGGGCTTCATGCCGGGGTTGAGCGGCACGAAGACCACTCCGCGGGATACCGCGCCGTAGAACATGGCGACCAGGTCGCGGCGGCTGGACGCCTGCACCACCAGGCGGTCGCCGGGGCGTAGTCCCCGCGCGTCGAGCCAGACGCCGAAGGCGCGGCTCGTCCGGTCGAGTTCCCCGTACGTCCACCTGCCGACCGCGTCGCGGACCGCGGCCCCGTCGGGCACCGCGCGCACGGCCTCGGCCAGCAGCTCGTGCACGAGGAACGGCCCGGGCACCGGCACATCGGGGGCGGTCTCTGAAACCGCGAGTTCCGTCATGGTCCCTCCGCTTCGCTTCCGCGAGTATCCGCACCGCGTTGTTTCCGCACCGCGTTGTTTCCGCTTCTCCGAAACAGTAAGGAGCGGACGGCGGCCGAATCACCCCTAGCCGACCCCAGAGGGCGGTGATAAGGGTTGCCACCGGGGGCGGCGGGGACTGCGATGGGAGCAAGACATTTCTGGGATGCGGAGACAACCATGTGGGACGAGAAGTTCGAAACGATCGTGCGCCGTCATCTGCCGTTCCTGGGGCAGGACGAGGAACTGTCCGCGGACACCGCGCTGCGGGACCTGGGGCTGGACTCACTGGCCACGGTGGAGTTGCTGAGCGACCTGGAACGCGCCTACGACCTGCGGTTCGTCGATGACGCGCTGACTCTGGAGACGTTCGCCACACCGGAGCGGCTATGGCTGACCCTGCACGGGCTCGACGCGTCGGCGGCCTGATCCAGGGGCCGGGACGACGGCTAAGCGCGAAGGCTCCCGAGGAATTCTCCGAGTACGGCCCGAAAGCGTTCCGGCTCTTCCAGGTGCGGCTGGTGACTGGACTCGTCGAACAATTCCCAGCGGACATTCGGAATATGCTCGGCATAGGGCCGTACCGTCACCGGGGTCGCCTCGTCGTGGCGGCCGGAGATGAGTAGGGTGGGCACGGCGATGTCCGGACAGTATTCCACCACCGACCAGTCCTTCAGGGTTCCGATGACATGGAATTCGTTGGGGCCGTTCATGGTCTGGTAGACGGTGGGGTCATTGGAGATCTCGTAGAAGGAGGCCATGAACTCCCGTGGCCACGGACGCAGTCGGCACACATGACGGGCGTAGAAGACCTTGACCGCCTCCCGGTACTCCTCGCTGTCGGTGGTGCCGGCCTCCTCGTGGCACCGCAGGGTGTCGTCGACGCCCGGCGGGAGCTGCGCCCGCAGCACCTTCATCTCGGCCAGCCACAGCGGGTAGGAGGCCGGGGAGTTGGCGATCACCAGGCCGCGCAGCCCCGCGGGCCGCTCGGCGGCGTGCCGGGCGGCCAGCAGTCCGCCCCAGGAGTGGCCGAAGAGCACGTAGTCGCCGGCGACGCCCAGGCCGTGCAGGAGATTGGCGAGTTCGTCCCGGAAGAGCCGTACGGTCCAGAAGTCGGCGCCCTTGTTCGGCAGGTGCGTGGAGCCGCCGTTGCCGATCTGGTCGTAGTGCACGACGGGCCAGCCGTCCTCGGCGAGTTCGGCGATCCGCAGCAGGTAGTCGTGTGTGGATCCGGGGCCGCCGTGGACCACCACCAGAGGCGGGCGGCCGCTGCCGAGGTCACCGGTGACCCGGTACCAGGTGTTCCACTCGCCGAAGGACAGCAGCCCCTTGGCGCTGGGGGCGGCGAGGCGGGGAGCGGTTGCCATGGTCGATCACCTCTGGAATGGGGTGGCTTGGCCGGACGGGAGGGCGGGCCGCGCCAATGAGCGGTGGCGGCCCGTCTCCGGGCACCTGGGACGCTACGCACCCGCCCGTACGGCGGCCAACCCCTAACCGGGCGCCCGGCCCCCTAAGGGCTGTCCATCAGGCCGTATTGGAGAACTCCCGCCTGTGGGGCGGCACCGAGACCCTTGCGGGCACCGCCGCGCCGACCGCCGATTCCGCGGCCAGGTAGGACCGCAGATCCGCGCGCCCGGAGAGGCGGAGCTTGCGGTACACACGGGTGAGATGCTGTTCCACGGTGCTGACGGTGATGAACAGCTTCCCGGAGATCTCGCGGTTCGTCTCACCGGCCGCGGCCAGTTCCGCCACGCGCAGCTCCGCCTCGCTGAGCATGTCGGTGTTCAGCCGCTGGTCGGGCACCACCGACGTCTCCTCGCCCGTGGCGATGGCGCTCTCCGGAAGCAGCATCCGAGCCAGGCGTTCGGCGCCGCAGCGCACCGCGCTGTGCCAGGCCTGCTGTCCCGTGGCGCGTGCTCTCACTGTGTCGTCGGCCTCCTGGTGGGCGCGGCTGAGATCGGTCAGCACCAGGAAGTGCTGATACCAGTCCCTTCCGCCCGAGACCAGTTCGGCCGCGTCGGTGAGCACGTCGCGCCGGCGGCTGCGGTCGACCATCTCCGCGTACAGCCGCAGATGGGCGCCGCGCAAATGCGGGTGCCGGCCACGGGCCTGGTTCAGCTCGCTCTCGGTCACGCGGCGGGCCTCGCTCCGGTCGCCCAGGGCCAGGGCGGCCTCGGCCTGGCCCAGCCGCCAGGGGGCGAGGACGGGAGGGGCGAAACCCCAGGACCGGACGCGTTCCTCACAGGTACGGAAGTCCCGCTGGGCGGCGGTGTACTGGCCGATGGCCAGGTGGTGGCGGCCGCGGGCCTGGAGGTAGTGCAGCCCGTAGAACGTCTGGTACATCTCCGGGTGCACGCTCCAGGAGAGATACTCCTCGGCGCGTTCGGTGTTACCGCGGGCGGTGTGGACGGCGACGAGGACGCTCAGTGGCAGTCCGAGGGCGACTCCCCAGGCGCGGGGCGCCAGGTGCGTGAGGGCTTGCTCGGCCAGTTGCTGAGCCCCGGGCAGGTCACCGCGCCGGCGGGCGATCTCGGCGCAGACCGCCTGGTGCATGCCATGGGTCAGCGGAGAGGCGAGGCGCGCGGCGTCCCGGACGGCCCGGGTTGCCCAGCGCTCGGCGGGGCCCAACTCGCCGGTGTAGAGAAGGGCTTGGAGGATCGACCCGGCGGTGTCCCCGGTCAGCCGCCGGTCGGCCAGCACCTCCTGGGCGGTGACGGGGACGTTGGCGTGGCCGGTCTCGCACAGTGCCAGCGAGAGGGCGGTGAGCGGGCGGAGCGAGCCGGAGGAGGTCTCCAGGAGGCGGTCCAGCAAGCGCCCGTCGGCCCGGCGGATCCGGTCCAGCAGGCCGGGGTGGCTGAGCCGGGCCCAGTCCAGGAAGTTCTGGATCTCGGTACGCAGCGGACCGTCGGCACAGCGCTCGGCCACGTCCAGCAGCATGGTCACTGCGTCCTCGACGTGTCCATGCCAGAGGAAGATCCCGAGCAGGGCGAGCGTCTCGCGGTCGGGGACATGGCCCTTCTGCTGAAGCTCGAAGCACTCCTGGAAGTACTTGGTGACCCGGGCGGGATTGAGCCGCCACCCGACGCGCAGGAACTCGCTGACGACGAGGCCTCTCTCCTCGTCGGTGAGACCGCCGCGTAGCGCCAGTCGCAGGCACTTGAGGGCGAAGTCCCAGTCGTTGTGTCCTGCCGCTTCCCGGGCCGACTCGCGCAGTACGGCTATGGTCCAGGATTCGGTGGCGGTGTCGGCCGCGATCAGGTGGCGGGCCACTTGGAGGGAGCTGTGGCCGTCCGCCTCCAGCAGCGCGGCCGCCTCATGGCGCAGTCCCCGGATTTCGCGGAACTCCGGGTCGGCGAGCACTACTTGGGCGACTCCGGGGTGGCGGAAGCGTAAACCGCCGAGCACTCCGGCCGCCTCCAGGTCCCGCAGGTACCGGGTGATGTCATCGGGTTCGCGGCGGAGCAGTTGGCAGAGCAGGTCGAGACCGGCGGCGGGACCCAGCAGGGCGATGCCGCGGGCGACGGCCATGGCCTGCGGACCGCTGCGGTGGAGCGAGGTGAAGACTGCCAGTGCCGAGACCTTGCCGGGGGCGAGCACACCGGCCGCGGTGGCCTCGGGGCTGTCGTCGTCGGTGAACCGGGTGGAGGACCACTCCTGGATCAGGGCCCGTAACACCAGTGGATTGCCGCCGCTGTAGCGGTAGTAGTCGGCGGCGGTGCGCTCGGCCACGTCCGGGCCCAGGCTGTCCGCGACGACCTCGGCGACACCGGCGCGGGACAGCGGCCGCAGGCGGACGCGCCGGTAGTGCGGAGCCCTCAGCAACTCGGCATGGAAAAGCGGCATGTGCTCGTAGGAGCAGTCGGACGCGACGAGCACCAGCATGATGCGGGCGGTACGGCAGATCTGAACCAGGTGGAGGATGCCGTCCAGCGATTCCGGATCAGCGTGGTGGAGGTCGTCTATCACGATGAACAGCGGATACCGGTCGGCGTACCGCCCGATCTCCTCAGCGGCCCGCACGGGGCTGCTCTCGGCGCCCCGGCCGGGAACCGGATGCCTGTCGTCGCAGACGCCCGGGTCCTCGCCGGTGGACGTCTCGGCACTTCCCTGCGGTTCTCGTTGCAGTCCATCGGTGAGCTGCTCGAACAATTCCCGTGGGCCTTGACTGCCAGGCATGTACATTTGCGCTCGCAGAACCTTCAGATTGCCTTCTTCGGCGATCTCGGCCAGCGAATGCGTAAGCTCTGTTTTCCCTACGGCGACAGGGCCCGTGATGACGGCGACGCCACCTCGGCCACTCTTGACACACCGTATGAGTTCTCTGAGTTCAGAAAGCACGCGTGAACGTTCGGCCAGCATCTTTCTCCCGTGTTCCCCCAGCTGACCGCAGGGACTCCCTGTCATGGCGCTCTGCGCCCCGCGGTCAAACTCCCCGGTTACTCGCGCATCACAATTGTCCGTACGTGTTGCTATTCGGCGCCGAACGGCGATGACATCTTCACGGAGCGGACGCCGCTGCCTCGCCGCGATGCTCTACCAATCGCAAGCGATTCGTCAAGGTTTGGTAAGGAACTCACGGCGAATGCCGTAGGCGCCGTCCGCCGACGGGCAGCACTCCCCCACCGGCCGGCCTGTGGTCCGGGCCGACCGGTGGGGGCCGGGGGAAGGGTGGGTCAGCGGCTCTCAGCCCCTGCGCGGGCGACGGCCACGAAGACGCCCCGGTCCGCGCGGCCCGCCGGCAGCAGCGACGCCTCGAAGCCGGCCAGGGTGAAGGCGGTCTGATACTCCTCCAGGGAGTACAGAGCAAGGTCCTGGTGGTCGACGAAGTGGCGCACACCGTCCGGCTCGGAGACCAGGTAGTGCATGTCCACCTGGGAGCGGGCACCTTCGGTGCGCCAGCGGCCCATCCGGGAGATGGTCACGCCTTCGTGCTCGACGGTGGCGTGGGCCAGGACGCCGCCGTTCCACTTCTCCCGCAGGATCCAGGGTTCGACGATGAGCACGCCGCCCGGGGCGACATGGGCGGCCATGCGCGCTGTCGCCGCCCGCAGGTCCTCCGAGCCGCCGAGGTAGCCGACGGAGCTGTACATCGAACACACGACGTCAAAAGTTCGTCCGAGATCGAACTCCCGCATGTCGGCCTGATGAACAGCGATGTTCCCGAGTTTTCGACGAGCGGCCCGGACCATGGATTCGGAGAGGTCGACACCGGTCACCGAGAATTGCTTGGCGAGGTATCGCAAATGCTCCCCGGTACCGCACCCCACATCCAGCAGGGTAGTGGGGCTGCCCACATGCTGCCGGGCCAGATCCCCGATCAGCTCAGCATGTTCGGCATAATTGTAGAGGGCGCAGTAAACCCTGTCGTAAACCTCGGCGAACTGGTCGTCATACAAGCTCGCTCACCCTGTCTCACTGAAGGTATGGAGGAGCCCGCACACCGACCGGCTGTCCTCGCCGGCTTCCCCCGAAGCGCAACTGTCGAGCTATCAGTCGGTCGTTTAAACGGGGGGAACGCTATCATCGCGGCCACATCTTGTCACGATGTTGCACTTGCTTTGATGGACCACGATGGATATGCGGAGCGCTGGTGCCCGCCCGATTGCCGGGTACCAATCATGTCGGCGAGGAGAGCGCAGGTCAGGTGCCTTCCCGCACGGGTTCGTGAATCGGCCGCACTCCACGTCGTGGGCCGTCGAAACCCGGAGCGCGCGTCGCACGGCAGCGGTTCCGGTCATCGAGGACGCCGACGACACGGCCACCGTGTACATCGCAGCAAGGGAGAGGCACTGGCCACGTTCGGGAAGACCTCCGCCGCCCACACCCGCCGTGAACTCCATGAGAAAACGGCCCTGGCGAGCGCACAAAACTCCTGTGCACCGGCTTGCGCACCTCTGCGATCATCCCTGGATGGCGCACAGTCTCGAATCGCTGGTCATCCGGCACACCCACCGCCTTCCCTCCCCCAAGGGCCCCGCCGGGGAAGGAGCCATCGCAGCACGGCAGTTCGACGCGGCGCTGGCATCGGTGGGCTTCAAGCTCTCGGCGGAGCTGCTTGAGCGGCTGTCGGGGCTGTCCGAGGACGCGGTCGTGCACACCGCCAAGCGAACGCTGCGCACCGTGGGCGAAATGCTGGGCGACCATGTCCGGCACAACTCGCACTTCATCGACTTCCCGGCGAATGTGCCGGACACCGAGGCGTTCTGGATGCAGTGCGTGGCGAAGGCGCTCGGCGACGGGAAGTCGCGCGAGAACGTGCTGACGCAGCTCGGTCACGGGCTGCTGGACCTGCTCAGCCTGCCCACGTACGGCCGGTACCAGCACACCTACGAGGAGATGCTCGTCAAGCATGACGAACTGATCGCCTCGGCGGGCGACCGGGTCACCGTCCTGCACCTTGGCCGGGACCTGGACGACGAACTCACTGACCTGTACCTGGCCCTGGCCGGCAGCACCACCCCGCTGGGCGAGGACGACCTGCGCGACCTGAAGGTCCTCGCCGAGCGGTGCGCGCCAGGCCCGCAGCCGGAGGCGATCCCAGTCCGGGAGACCCGGGCGGTCATCAACCAGGTCCGGCTCGGCGTCGGGGCGGACCTCCTCCTCGACACCGTCACCGATGTGCTGCGGCTGGCCTGCGCGCTGTCGGACGGTGACGTGACGCTGCGGGAGCCGACCCGGTTTCGGGCGCTGTCGCGGCCGCTGCGCAGGGGACTGCTCGCGGGTCTCGACGCCGTGGTCGCGGCGAACCCCGCGAAGCTCGCCGATGTGCGGGCGCACCGAGAGCCCTTCAAGCGTCTGGGCGAGCGCCTCCACCCGCACGAGTACCCGCGCTGGCCGCATGCCGCTGATGTGTTCGCGGTCGCACGGGGCGAGAAGGAGGCACGGTCCTTCGACAGCCGGGTCGAGGAGCTGCTCGACGCGTTTGACGTCCTCGGTGCGGTGAAGCTGCTGATATCCGCTCCCGGCAAGCTGTTCCGGGCCCTGGACCTCCTGCTGCGCATCGCCGCCGACCAGGAGGAACGCGACGCGGTGGTGGCCGCCGCGGTGCGGGTCGCTCCCGACGTCTCCGGCCGGGTCGTGCTCTCGGTGCGCGAGCATCTCCACAACCGGGCGCGTGAGAGCGACCAGCCCCGGGTCTTCGTCAACCGCCGGGGCCGCGCCTGGGTGACCCCCGACTTCCGACCGCCTGTACCGGCCGCCGACCGCGATCGTCTGATCGCCGCCCTCGACTCCGAGATGCGCCGTCGGCTCCCGGCGCCGGGCCGACTGCTGCTCGACCCCGGTGTCCTCGACGTGGCGCTTCCGCTCAGCGGCCGGGCGACCGCGGCCGGGCTCGGCGTACTGCCGCGAGGGTCGGTCTCCGCGGTCGACGGCGAGCAGTTGCGCTTCTTCGTGTACTGGAAGGAGACGAGGCACCGGACCGACTACGACCTGTCGGCGCTGCTCCTCAACGCCGACTACAGCACCGACTCCTGGCTCTCCTACACGTCCCTCAAGGCCGTCGGGGGCGTGCATTCGGGCGACGTCACCGAGGCGCCCGACGGGGCCTCGGAGTTCATCAACCTGTCCCTGGACCGAGTGCGCGGCACCTTCATCGTTCCGCAGGTCAACATCTACGCGGGAGAAGGCTTCGAGGAGGTCGAGGAGTCGTTCTTCGGCTTCATGCTGCGCGACGGTGAGCAGAAGGGCCGGCCGTTCGAGCCGCGCACAGTGCGGATGAAGTCGGAGCTGCGTGGGGTGGGCAGGGTGGCGCTGCCGCTGGTGTTCCAGCGCGGCGACGACGGCCTGTGGCGCGCGAAGTGGCTGCATCTGTATCTGAAGGGCATCTCGTCGGCGAACCGGGTCGAGGAGAACCAGGTATCCGTGTCGAAGGTGGTACGCGCCATCGTGGAGCGCGAGCAGTTGACGGTGGGGTACCTGATCGACCTGATGTCCGGCGGCACCACGACCGTGGAGCTGTGGGACGGCGGGCCGGTCCCGGACGAGCCCGTGGTGTACATCGGCCTCGAACGTCCCGAGGGACTGCATCCGGACTCCCGGATCATCACCCCCGGAAACCTGCGCGACTTGATCCCGGGCTGAGTGCTAGCGTTGCCCACGGCGAGGCCATGAAGGGGCTTCCTTCTCACTCCTTTCTGAAACGAGTCCTTTCGCTTTCCTCGCCGCTGACCTCGACCGGGAGGCGCCGCTTGGCGCCTCCCGGTTTTGTTGTGCGCCGGTACCCATACGCCCAGGAGAGGCTCCGGCTCAGCGTGAGCGCGTTACGCCGCAGGGGGTGCTCGAAGGCCTGCCCGCCCGCGGTGAACGGGCGCGGCCCCCTGCTCCGGGAGGGGACTCTCAGGGATCCGACCCCGACGATTCCCAGGGTCGGGATCGCACCGTAGAGCGACGCTTCACCCCATGGCTCCGGGCGAGTATCGAGTCATCGGGAGCACACAGGCGTGACTCCCACGAAGGACTCGCGAAGGAGACCAGCATGGCCGCACTTGCCCGCCCCCTTGACGGAAAGATGATCGGCGGAGTGTGCGCGGCGCTCGCACGGCGCTTCGGCACCTCCGCGACCACCATGCGGGTGATCTTCCTGGTGTCGTGCGTGCTGCCGGGCCCGCAGTTCCTGCTGTACCTCGCGCTCTGGCTGCTGCTGCCGACGGAGAAGACCGCGTCGACCGCCTGGTGAGGGGTCCGAACAGCTCCAGGAGCCATCACGGCATGGAGCTGACAGCTTGATCCGGACCGTTGTGGCCGCCCACATGACGGGGCGCGGGGCCGCCCGGTTAAGGTGCGGGGGGCGATCGCCCCACCCGCGGTTTTGCTGCCGCGGGAATTACACCCTCAGTTG
>NZ_JBHXFA010000010.1:33349-42494 GCF_042724175.1 Streptomyces sp. NPDC127084 | reverse complement strand
TTTTTTTTTTTCAACCCCCCGCCCCCCCCCCCCGCGCCCCCCACCCTCGGGCGTGCGCTGTCAGTGTCTCCCCGCCGCGGGGGGCCCCCCCTCCGCCCGGGGGGGCCCCCACGCACGTTTCAGGTCCGGGGCGCAAGCGCCACACCTGCGTTTTTCCTGCCGCAGGAATCACACCGACAGTGAGCGCCGCTCATCCCAGCGCTGCCGGACCCGGCCGTCGATGTAGCACCAGGAAGTCGGCCCGGCCGCCGCCCGCAAGGGTGGGCGTGACGTGCAGTGACCGATTGGGTGGGTTTCAGGCGGAGGCGAGCTCCTCGGCGGGGGTGAGACGGCTCTGATAGAGAGGCCGTGTCCCACCGGTGACCAACTCCGACGCACCATGAGGAACCCTCACTGACGAGCAGCGGTTCTGAGCTCCTTCAAACGCGTCTCAAGGAACTCCCTTTCAACCTCGTTGTCCGTCATCGAAATTGCTTCTGTGTACGAGTCCAGGGCCTCGTCGAGGCGCTCCAGGCGGCGTAGGCAGTCGGCGCGAGCAGCGGCGAAGTAGTGGTATTCAGCCAACTTGGGATCATCCGCCAACTCGTCGAGCGCCTCGAGACCGGCGGACGGACCGTGGGCCTGGCCGATCGCGATTGCCCGGTTCAGCAACACCACTGGTGAGGGCCATATGCGCAGGAGGGCGTCATAGAGTCCGACGACCGCGCTCCAGTCGGTCGCCTCCCAGTCGGTGGCTTGGGCGTGCACGGCCGCGATCGCCGCCATGAGCGTGTACCGGGTCGGCGGTCGGTGCCGCATGGCGGAGGCGACGAGCCGCAGCCCCTCCTGGATCTGGGAGGCGTCCCAGAGTGTGCGGTCCTGCTCGGAAAGAGGGACGAGCGAACCATCCGGTCTGGTACGACTGTACCTGCGCGCGTCGGTGAGCAGGATGAGCGCGAGCAGACCCGCCGGACCCGGCTCACCCGGTAGCAACCGGTGCAACATGCGGGCCAGATGCGTGGCACGGCCGACCAGGTCACGACGCTGAAGCTGATCGCCGGACGGCGCCGTGTACCCGGTACTGAAGACCAGATGGACCACGTCGAGCACGGCATCCACGCGCCCGGGCAGTTCCTCGGGAGGCGGTTCCCGGTACGGAATGCGAGCCGCCTTGATCTTCTTCTTGCCCCGGGTGAGCCGCGCCGACATGGTCGGACCCGACACCAGCAAGGCGCGGGCCACTTCGGCTATCGAAAGACCGCACACCAGACGCAAGGTGAGGCCGACGCGCGTGTCGACATCGAGCAGCGGATTGCAGCAGGTGAAGATGAGCCGCAGCCGGTCATCGGGAATGTCCTGATCGGCGATCGCCTGGTCGGCAGCCGGCGCCGTCTCCTCTTCTGTGAGCAGCGGGAGCTTGCGGCGGAGGGTGTCATGGCGGCGGATCACGTCCATTGCGCGACGACGGGCGGTAACGGTCAGCCACGCTTCGGGCCTGTCCGGAATGCCGTGCGCCTCCCACTGTGTCAGCGCCTGGGTGTAAGCCTCCTGCACGCACTCCTCGGCCAAGTCGAGATCGTGGGTGAGGCGTACGGTGGCGGCGAGCATGAATCCCCATTGCTGACGATGTGCTTCGGCGACAGCGGCGGCGACGGTTGTGCTCATCAGCGCTTCGGCGACCCGGCGTCGGGGGTGGGTCGAATCTCGCGTACCTCGACACCGCCGTGCATTACCGGAATCTGCCCGGCGACTTCGACTGCCGCGCCCAAGTCCTCGGCCTCGATGAGGAAGTAGCCCGCTACCACCTCTTTGGACTCGATGAAGGCGCCGTCGGTGACACTCACTCCACCGTCGGCTTCGCGGCGGACGGAACGGGCGGAAGTGCTCGCGAACAGTCGCTGGCCGCGCTGCACGCTTGACTCGTTTCGCGCCATGAATTCCTGGAATCGGCCGATGAGTTCCGCGCTGGCCTCCGCCGACATCGCGGCAGTGCGTGTCTCATCCTCGTAGATGAGCACCAAGTACTCTGCCACCGCCTATGCCCCCCCTCGTTCTCACTACGACGGCCGCCTGCCACACATGGTCACCGGTCGGCCACGTGCACGCTACAGCGTTCTGCCGCCGACTGTCGACGTGACCGATGCGGTACGGGAGTCGACGCTCACAGCGGGCACACACGGTGCGACCAGCGCGAATCACGGGAGGTGGCCCCGACCTTTCGGTCTGCGACTTCGAGTGGAGACGCAGGTGGGCCCCGAAGCGTCCGGGGGAAACGCCTCGGGGCCCTGTCTGTTTCCGGCCTCGGCCGGTGCGACCGAAATCGGAAGTCCGGGTGCCGCAACTACCTCAGGAGGAGGTGGTGCTGACCACCTTGGGGGCCTCGGGGACCTCCTCGGTGAGACCGACTCGGTCGTGCAGACGCTTGAGGGGGGCGGGCGCCCACCAGTTGAACCTGCCCATGAGCCGCATCATCGCCGGAACGAGGAGGCATCGGACGATGACGGCGTCCACGAGCACGGTCAGGGCGAGTCCCAGACCGAAGAGTTGCATGAACGACACATTCGAAATGCCCATACCGGTCAGCACGATGGCCATGATGAGAGCCGCCGCGGTGACGATGCGCCCGGTCTTCGCGACACCCATCGCCACCGCGTGGGTGTTGTCCTCGGCGGTCTGCCCCGATGCCAGCCACTCCTCACGCATCCGGGAGAGCAGGAAGACCTCGTAGTCCATGGACAGGCCGAACGCGAGGCAGAACATCAACACTGGAATGGTCGGGATGAGGTACCCGGTCGCGGTGAAGTCCAGAACACTGGACAGGTGTCCCTCCTGGAACACCCAGACCGTCATGCCGAACGCCGCACCGAGCGACAGCGTGTTCATGAGCAGCGCCTTGATCGGCAGTACGACGCTGCCGGTGAAGAGGAACAGCAGTATGAACATGGTGAGCGCCATCAGTGCGATGGCATACGGCATCGGTGCCGAGAGTGCGTCGAGGACGTCCTGGTTCTCTGCGGTGGCACCCGCGAACAGCACATCACCGGGACTCTTCACATCGCGCAGATTGTTCAGCATCCGGTCGGCACCGTCCGAATACGGGTCCAGCCCGGTGCCCACGCGCAGCACGGCTCCCTCGTCGTTGGCGAGTTGCTTGTCCGCCGGGCCGACCCGCGAGCCGTCGACGAAGGCGCCGCTCGAGCTGAGCACGTTGGAAGCACCGCCGACCTTGGACAGTTCGCCCGCGTAAGCGGCCAGCTCCGCTTCACCGCCCTTGAATCCAGGCAGCACGATCGTGATCGAGGCAGCCGGGTCCTGCGTGAACTCCTCCCGCACGAGATCGCCGACCTCACGGCTCTCCGAGGCGGACTTGGTGATCACCCGGTCGTCGGGGTAGCCCCATTGGGCCGAAAGGAAGGGCAGGGCGACGGCGACCAGGCCGAGTGTGGTCAGGAGCGATACCGGAACGGCCTTGCGAGTGACGGCGTGAACCATGCGGTACCAGAAGGTCTGCTGCGGTTCGACCACTCGGGGCGGGCCCAGCTTGAACCAACGGCGCATCGGTATACGGATGTCGAGCTTGTCGATGCGTCGCCCGAGCAGGATCAGCGCTGCGGGGAGCACCAGCACCGCCGCCAGCGCGGCGGCCAGCACGACGGCGACCCCCACATAGGCGAAGGACTTGAGGAAGAACATCGGGAAGACGATGAGCGCCGCAAGGGCCAGGGCGACGGTCATCGCCGAGAACACCACGGTGCGCCCTGCCGTCTGGACGGTACGTAGCACCGCGTCCTCGATGTCGCGGCCGTCGCGGAGTTCCTCCCGGTAGCGGCTGACGAGCAGGAGGCTGTAGTCGATGCCGAGCGCGAGCCCGAGCACGGTCGTCATGTTCAGGGCGTAGATGGACACGTCCGCAAACGTCGTCACCAGACGCAGGATCGCGAGGGTCGCCATGATGGAGACCGCGCCGATGAGCAGCGGCAGACCGGCCGCGACAAGGCTGCCGAAGACGACCATCAGCACGATGAGCGTGATGGGGAAGGCCACCCCCTCACCGACGGCGGCGTCCTTGGCGACTGTCTTGTTGAGCTCGCCCATCAGCGTGCCGTAGCCGCCGACCTTGACCGTCACCTTGTCCGACCGGGGAAGGCCGTCCTGGATCTCCTCGCCGACCTTCGGTATGTCGGTCTCTTCCACGTCGATCCGGGCGGTGACCAGACCGGTGCCGCCGTCCTTGCTTCGCAAGGCCGGTCCGAGTTCCGGGCCTGCGGTCCAGTAGGACTGCGGATTCACGACGTTCTTGTGCGATTTCAGCCACTCTGTGACGTCAGCAGCGGCACTGCGAGCCGCTTCGCTGTCTACACCGCCATCCGAGGTGATGGCGACGACGAGATTCGGCTGAGCACCGCTGAAGTGATCGTCGAGAACCTTCATGGCGCGGGTTGATTCGGCATCCGGCGCGGTGTACCCACCAGCCTTGAGATGGTCCATCACTGACGAGCCGAGCGCGCCGCAGGCGACGACGAAGATGAGCGCGCTGATGAGGATTGCTTTTGGCCGGTTGATCGCCAGATGGGCCAATCGGGTCAGCATTCTCTATCCCTTACCGGGTGTTCCCCTGTTTGACTGATTGTGAAAACATTCACATTCAGGGTAGTGGCGCCTCCGGTCCATAACCATCCATGCGTTGCCGCACGCAAAGTCCGCGTGTGGAACCGAGGCCGGCCACGTTGTGGCGGGCACGGCGGCACGGCCGCCACAACAAGAGCCACCGGCACGGCGGCAGGCGCGTGGACCACGCGTGGACCATCCGTAGATTGGCCTGATCCATTCGGTCATAAGTCGTTTTTGGACAACCGCGCTGCGATCCGGGGGTTGTTGTCGTTCCAGGCACTTGCTCATCCGACGTACTGCTGAAGGCCTCGATCGGAGGCCGCAGCCAACGGGGGCACAGTGACGAGCACAGCCGAAGTCGTGGTCCGAATCAAAACGGGCAACGCAAGCGTCAACTCCACCTATGAACAGCGGGACGTCCACCCGGCCCATGAACTGGCAGCCGTACCGCCTCTTCCGCATACGGCGCCGGAGCACCACGCGATGCCGCCGGAGCGGACCGCAGTGGCCCAGACCGAGTCCTCCTCGTCGCCTGTCGGGTTCGCGGCGACGCTGGCCGAACGCAGGGCACTCACCAACAGCTATGCCACACGCTACATTCAGGCGGCAAAACAGGAGAAGACCCTCATCCTCGACGAACTGTGCGCGGCGACCGGCTGGCACCGCAGCCATGCCCGCAACGCGATCCTGAACGCCGCGCGTCTCAAGCTCGCCAAGCCGGCGCAGGGCAGGGGCGTCAAGTACGACGCCGACGTCGTTTCCGCGCTGAAGCTGTGCTGGACCATCCTCGACCGGCCGGCGTCCAAGCGTCTGGCACCGATGCTTCCCGACCTGGTACCGGTCCTGCGCCGCCACAACGAGTTGCGCATCGACGACCGGACAGCCGAACTACTCATGTCCATGTCCGCAGCGACGATCTGCCGTCGGCTTGCGCCGCACCGGCGGTCCTCCGGTGCCGATCTGCACCTGCGGCCCGGTTCCAGGCTGCGCAGTGAACTCCCGCTCGTCACCTGGACAGAGTGGGACCACAGTCGGCCCGGGTTCTTCGAGATCGCAGTCGTCCGCCATGACGGCGGCACGATGAGCGGCCGATGCCTGGTGACCGTGGCAGCCACCGACATCGCCACCGGCTGGACCGAGAACCGCACGATCAGGGGAATCGGTCAGCTGCCCCTCGCCTTGGACGAGATCGTCAGGAACCTGCCCTTCCCGGTACTCGGGCTCGACTGCGGAAATCCCGGAACCGAGATCGACGAGGTGCTGCTTCGCTGGTGCCGGCAGAACCGGGTGACCTACACTCATGCCCGCCCGGTAGGCCTGGGCAGTCACCACATCGGCCAGCAGAGCTGGAGGATGCTGCACACCCTTGCCGGTGAGTACCGCTACGACTCCCCCGGTGAGCAGGCACTCCTCAACGAGATCTGGGCCACGCTCTCCCGGCTCACGAACTACTTCTACCCACAGCAACGAGCGCTGACCGGCGGTGGACAGGACGGCAGTCGCCGCAAGAGGTACGAGACGGCGACGCCGTATTGCCGCACGGAGCGCCACAGCGCTGTGTCCCCGGAGGACAAGGCGATCCTCGGCGACACCTATCCGCGCCTCAATCCGGCCGAGCTGTACCGCCAGGTCACGGCGTCAGCAGCCCGACTGCACCTGATCGCCGAGAGGCGGACCCCATCTCTCGCGACTTGCCCAACCAGTAGCGCTTCATGACGAAGTGACGGAGTGACGAACGGCTTGCCCCTGCAGTGGCGCTCTGGGGCAAGCCGTTCCGCGACTCGCGGCGCATCAGCCCCGCTCGTAGACGCGCTTGTGTCCGGACAGTGCGGCCAGCCGGTAGGGGCCATTCGTCTGACGGGGCACGCGATAGTCCCCTCCGTCCGTCGGGAAGGAACGTCCGTGCAGCTCCCGGTAGGTGGCGTGGTCTATCGTCCGGCGGCGCTGGATCGCCTCGTGGTGCGCCGCGCTGCGCAGGTGGGCGCGGTACCCCGGCACGACACTTCCGGCGAACAACTCCGCCACACTGCCGGAGCCGTAGCTGAGGAAGCCGATGGTCCGGTCGGTCAGATCCTCTTCGCCGTCGAGCAGCGCGGCCAGGGCGAGATAGAGCGAGGCGGTGTAGCTGTTGCCGATCACGGCGTTGTAGCGCGTGGTGGGCTCCAGAACGCGGGCGATGTCCTCGTCGTCGAGCTGACACCCGGAGTAGTTCAGCAGGTGACGGTGGGCCTTGAAGGACATCTTGGTGAACGGCTGGTGATAGCAGAAGGCGTGGAACTCGCTTAGCGCGCGGCCTCCTTGGTCGCCGTAGTCCTTCCACACCCCCTCGACCGCCTGGAGATAGGCGGAAATGGACTCCCGACCGTCGACAAGAGCCGTGTCCCGGTAGTTCGGCCGCCAGAAGTCCATGACGTCGCTGGTGAACAGACCCGAGGTCGGCTCGATCCGCACCAGTGAGGGGTCCTCGCCGACCAGCATGGCTGCCGCGGCCGCTCCCTGAGTGGCCTCACCCGGGCTGTCCAGGTCGTATTTGGACACGTCGCTCGCGATCACAAGGACCTGTTCGGAGCGGTTGCGGTGCACCAGACCCATGGCGAACTGCAGTGCCGCCGTGGCGCCGTAACAGGCCTGCTTGAGTTCGACCACCCGCGTGGAGGTGGGCAGTCCGAGCAGCGAATGGACGTAGACGCCGGCCGATTTGGCCTGGTCGATCGACGACTCCGTCGCGAGCACGACCGTCCTGATTCGGTCAGCGCCGTGCCGGGCGACGACTGGAGCGGCAGCGGTCGCGGCCATCGTCACGATGTCCTCATCCGCCGCGGGAATACTCATCGCGTGCTGTCCGATGCCCAGGTGGTACTTGCCGATCGGGGTGCCGTTGTACTCGGCCAGCTCCGTGTGCGGCAGGACGAATTCCGTTGTGGCAAACGACAGATCGTCGATGCCGATGGCGGGGCTTCCAGTGTCTCCGTTCATGCCCGCACCTCGGCCGCCGTCGTCGTGTGACTGCGTTCCAGGTGGACGTGGGCACGCATGAGTTCACCGGGATTGGTCTGTGCCGCGAGCAGCGAGAGCTCACCGCACAGCACGGTAGCGGCGCACAGGACGG
The DNA here is from genome assembly GCF_042724175.1 of Streptomyces sp. NPDC127084. Classification (NCBI taxonomy): domain Bacteria; kingdom Bacillati; phylum Actinomycetota; class Actinomycetes; order Kitasatosporales; family Streptomycetaceae; genus Streptomyces; species Streptomyces sp. NPDC127084. The sequence goes on along the minus strand of NZ_JBHXFA010000010.1, from coordinate 34,795 downwards.
CGAGCCGTCGTGCGTTCTCACCGGGCTCGCGCTCCTCCCGGCATCCGAGCCGGACCAGATTCTCCTCGACGAAGGGGATGCCCTTGCCGTTGCCGACTGTGCCCACGATCAGGTTGGGAAGCGTGCAGGAGAAGTAGAGGTCCCCATCACGGTCCTCGGCCACCGTCAAGCCCTGGGAGCCCTCGACTATGTTGGCCGCATCCTGTCCGGTCGCCAGGTAGAAGCCGAGCAGCATGTTGGCGAAGTGCGCGTTGGCCGAACGGATCCCGCCGGCCAGCAGGGTGCCGATCAGGTTCTTGCGCACATTCAGCTTGGCGACCTTCTCAGCCGTCGTGTGCAACCTGCTCTCGACCAGGGCGCGGGGAATCAGGAGTTCGGAGACCACGTTCTTGCCGCGACCGAGGATGCCGTTGATCGCGGTGGCCTTCTTGTCGGTGCAGTAGTTGCCCGAGATCGAGCTGTAGGAGATGCCGGGAATCGTCTGCAGGATATGGGTGAGCAGCGCGTCGGCAGCGAGCGTGGCCATGTTGTGCCCGGAGGCGTCTCCGGTGCTGAACTCGAAGCGGATGAACAGCAGATTGGCGGCTATCTCATGCCGCACGGCGACCAGTTCGGCGTACCTGCTGCAGGTACGCACGACCTTGCACAGGTCCTGGAACCGCAGGTCGAGCTGTTGCGTGGCAGCGTACGCGGCCTGGGCATCCTCGGCCTCCACGAGCACCGATCGGGTCATCCGCTCGTCGACGAGGGTGCAGACGACGCCGCGTTCGGTCAGCATGGAGATCTTGGCGCCACGCCCGACGGACGGCCACAGTGGCGATTCGTAGGTGGCCAGGGGGACATGTGTCTCGGTGGTGGTGACGTTCCCCGAGACGCGTATGGGCCCCACCCACCTCATCGGGACTCCGGCCGTTTCCGTGGCAGTGGTCATCGTGCGCTTCCCGTCGTCGACTTGGTGGGTTCCAGGTGCTCAGACCGGGAGTTGAGTGACCGGGTGTCGATTCCCCGCTCGGCGCAGAACGCGCGCAGTTCGCCTTTGATCAACACGTCGCACGCGGCCAGCTCGGCCGGGGTGCGCGCACCCAGTGCGGTCATGAGGGCAGTCAGGTGGTCGAGCCAGGTGGAGATCTGAGTGATCAGCGCCTCGACACCGCCGTCCAGAAGGGTGCGCAAGAAGCCGCCGGAGACGCCGACCGCGGCGGCGCCGAGCGCCAGGCTGCGGGCGACGTCGAGCGGATTGCGAACTCCCCCGGATGCGAGTACCGGGATTCCGGCGGGTTGTGCGTCGAGTAGACACGCGGGAGTGGAGAGCCCCCAGTCATTGAGATACGCGAAGTCGGCGACGTTTCGCCGGTCGTTCTCCACCTTGGCGAAGTTCGTGCCGCCGCGGCCCCCGACGTCGGCGGCACGCACCCCCAAAACCCGCCGGGCGGTCTCTTAAACACA
>NZ_JBHXFA010000010.1:26120-33339 GCF_042724175.1 Streptomyces sp. NPDC127084 | reverse complement strand
CGGCGGGGGGGGCTCTGGGGGGGGGGGCGCGCGTCTGGGCGGGGGGGGGGCGGCGGGGGGGGGGGACCAGGGGGGGGGGGGTTGGGGGTGGGCGGGCGGGGGGCCCCGGGCCCCCCCCACGGCGGCGCCACGCACGCCCAACTCCCGCAGGGTGGCGATGGTCCTGCGACTCAGTCCGAAACCGACCTCCTTGACGATCACCGGAACGTCGACCCCAGCCGCGATTCGCTCGATCTGTGGCGCCCAGGCGGAGAAGGAGCGGTCGCCCTCGGGCATTGCCGTCTCCTGGATGACGTTCAAATGGATCTGAAGGGCGTTGGCCTGAAGGAGATCGACGGCCCGCCGCGCGTCGTCGACGGACGCATTGGCGTTGATGTTGCCCATGATGAAGCCGTCGGGGTTCTCTCGACGCATCACACTGAAGGTTCCCGCTGACGACTCGTCCTTGAAGTAGGCGCTCATGGAACCCGTGGCGATGGCCAGGCCGGTCTCGCGGGCGGCCACGGCCAAGTCCCGATTGATGACCCCGGTGTTGACGCTGCCGCCGGTCATCGCGTTGATATAGAGAGGGGCCTGCCATTCGAACCCGGTGAATCCCGTGGCCAGGCGAACATCGGAGCGGTCGATACCGGCCAGGGCGTGATGGACGAACGTGACGTCGTCGAACTCGTTCTGCCCACTGTGCCTGCGCTGTTGCTCGACGGTGAGCCGGACGTGATCGTCCTTGCGTTCAGCGATCATTGCGCACGTTCCTTTCACTTGTACTTATCTCGGCAGGACGCAGTGGAAGGTGTCTCACTCCTGCGGTGGCCCACCTTGTTCGCAACTTGCCTATTCGCGCGTCGGCTTCGGCGGGCATCAGGGCGATTCCACAGTCGCCTCCTCCCGCCCCGGACGGTTTCGCCGCGCCTCCCAGTACCTCGGCGGCCTCGCACAACGCGGTCAGCTTCGGCGTGAAGATGCCCAGCCCCACCGCTTCGTCGAGCTCGGCGAGTGCTCTGCGGGAGCGCCGTATCCCGTGCAGCAAGGTCTCTCGGTCCCCCTTTTCGAGGGCTGTGATGGAGGTGTGCACACAGTCGGTCATACGGGCCATGAAGCGCTTGTGCGCGGTGCTGCCCTGCCAATGACGACGGCCGAGTCGTGAGACGAGCGAGTCCGTGGAGACGGGGGTTCCTGTCCAGCCGATCTCCATACCAAGCCGTGCGGGTGGTGGCAGCCGGCGCACTTCGAAGCCCGGCCATTCCGCGCGTACCGCCTCGTCGATCCCTTTCCGCGCCGCCGTTGCGAGAACGGCAGCCCGGTCAGGTGCCCGATAGGCGATCCACCCGCCCCAGGTACTGGCTGCGAGATCAGCGCAGGATGATCGGGTGTTGAGCCGCGCCGTGGCGATGAGGGCGAGCCGGAACCGGGCTTCCGGCGACAGGTCCAGGCCGTGGTACGCCGCCAGGGCGGCGACCGTCGCCACCGTTACGGCACCGCTCGATCCCAGACCGAACTTCGTACCCCGATCGTGGAGTTCACTGCTGATCGACAGATGTGCCCCGGATACGGACCAGCCACGCTCGGCCAGCAGGGTATGCATCACCTCGATCACCGACAGGACGCAGGCCAGACCGCTTCGGGCGCGCTCACCGTCGCCCAGGCCGCACCACACAAGCCCGCCGCCCGCCTTCAGCCGAAAGCGCGCCTCCCCGTCCAGGAGATCGGAGACGATCACGATGTCCGCTCCAGCAGGTTCGGACACGGTGACGCGTACGTACCGGTCAACCGCCATGACGATAGCGGGCGTTCCAGGCTCGATGACGGCGTACTCACCGGAGACGAACAGCTTCCCCGGTGCCTGCCGCGACACCGTACCCTCGGCAGACATCAACTGCCTCCGGAGAGCAGGCGGGCGCCGGGGCCGCTGCGGGCCACTACGACCGAGCCGCTCGGGATGGCGTCACGCAGCGCCGCGGCCACCCGGTCAGCGTCCGAGCTGTGGCACAGGACCTTGACGTTGGGGCCCGCGTCCATGGTGCTGTAGGCAGGTGTGCCTTCCTGTCGCAGTCGGAGCACCCGGTCGAGCAGGGTCAGTGTGCCGGGCGACAGGTAGCGCACGGCTGGGCGGGCCGCCAGCATCGTGGCGTGCATGCCCAGCGCGTTGCGCTCAGCGATCTCACCAACCGCGTCCAGGTCACCACGCCCCAGTGCCAGACGCATCTCGATCAGGTCTCTCTCGCTCGAATCGGCCCAGGGCCGGTAGAGCGGCGAGGTGTCGACGGTCCGCCGCATGGCCGCGCGGCTGGACACGGCCTTCGGGCTGTCGTCCACCAGTGCGATCACCAGCGCGGGGTCGAGGCCTCTGACGGGCACCGGCTCGGCGTAGGAACTGCCGTCCGGGTCCTCCTCCCCGCCCGCGTGCCACAGCGAGAAGCCGGCGAAGACCGACCTCGAGGCCGAACCCGATCCGCGCCTGGCGAGGCGGGAGAGCTCGGTGGCGTCGAGATCGAGGTCGTATGCGGCTGCGGCCGCGACGGCCAGAGCGGCGAAGCCACTCGCCGAGGAGGCGACGCCTGCTCCGGTGGGGGCCGTGTTGTGGCTGTCGACCACCGCCCGCTCGCGTCGCCCGGCCAGCTCGCGGACCAGCTCGAGGAAGTCGAGGACTCGCCGCAGCGTCTCGCCGGCGGCATGCCTGCCGTTCAGCGTCACTCGGTCCGCGCCCGCCGCCGGGGCGAGCCGGACAGTGGTGGTCGTCGGGAACACGTCCAGGGTCATCGACAGGCTGCTCGTCCACGGGATGACGAGTCGCTCGTCGCGCTTTCCCCAGTACTTGATCAAGGCGATGTTCGGCTGGGCGACAGCCGTCACAGCTCCGTCGACTTCCGGGGTACACGGGCGGGACGGGCTCGTCCGGAGTCCTTCAGTGGGCATGGTCGGTGCTCCTCCCGAGCGGCGCGATCCAGGTACGCGTCGCGCCGGCGTCCTGCAGCCGGGTCTCGATCCGCCGTGCCTGGGCAGGTCCACCCGCGAGCGCGATCATGCAGCCGCCCAGTCCGCCACCGCTGATCTTGGCGCCGAGACTGCCCGCCGCCAGCGCGGCGTCGACCAGAGAGTCGATCCGTTCCGTGCTGAGGCCCGCCGAACCGAGCAGCGCGTGGTAGCTCGTGAGGCTGCTTCCGAAGTCCTCGGCCCGGCCGTGGGCGAGATCGCTTACGGCCGAGCCGGTCAGTTCCGTGGCCCGGCGCACGAAGTCCTCCTGCGCGCCGGGATCGTGGACGAACGCGGACAGCAGGAGCTCCACCGCCGCCTTCGTCTCACCTGCCGCACCGCTGTCCGCGATGACGAGGAAGCCGTCGAAGCCGACGCGTAGTTCCCGGGCTGTGCCACCCCGGAAGCGGATGGGGGCGGGTGCACCCGTGGCGAGCGCATCCACACCGCTTGCCCTGCCGTGGGCGATGTTCTCCGCGATCTGCACCAGTTCGAAGATGGCGGACTCGTCGAGTTCGTGGTCGAACAGGTCGGCCAGCCCGAGGACGATGGATCGTGCGCACGCCGCGCTGGAACCGAGGCCACGGCCCAGGGGAATGGCGCAGTCGACCAGCACGTCGATGTGTGCCTCGTCGGTGACCTCGGCCCGCTCCTTGATCTCCTTCACGAGGCGCTGCAGGCCGTCGGTTGCCTGAAGCGCCACCGTTCCCGAAACGGAGCTGGTCACGGAGAAGGAGACCTCACCGGTGCGGTTGTCGGGGCCGGGAAGTCGCGCGACGGTCGCCGTCACCGGCAACTGCGGGAGCGGCACGGCGAGTGCCTCCGCGCCGTACACGACCGCGTGCTCCCCTATCAGGATGATCTTGCCGTGGGCTCGTCCGATTCCGATACGGCGGGTACCGATTTCGCCCGGCAGGCCTTGTGCCGAGGTCGGCGAAGTCAACGCGCTCATCCCCCTGGTTGTGTGCAGCGCTGCGAGTCGTGTGTCGGAGGGGCGCTTCGGGCGCCCACGTGAGCGTCACGTGGGCGCCCGGGGCGTGCCCAGGCCCCGGTGCGAAGTGGCTCAGTTCTGGGCCAGGACTCCGATGCCCACCAGCATCGTCACGCTGCTCATCAGCATGCTGAGGTACGGGCCCACCAGAGACTTCTTCTTGACCGAGGTGACCACGCTCTCAATAGGGGCGTTCGCCGCCTTGGAGAGCGAGAACATGTAGACCTGGCAGGCGAGCCAGGCCGCGATGAAGAGGATCATGAGCCAGTTGAACCCGGAGTTCAGGTATACGGACCCGACGATCGTCAGCGAACCGACGCACATGAGTACGGACTGGACGGCAAGCGTCTTCTTGATGCCCAGGGCGCGAACATATGTCCGCACACCGAACTCCTCGTCGTCGAAGTAGTCCTCGACCTGGTTGGTCGTGAACAGCGCGACGAGTACGACGGTGAGGGCCGCCGTGGCAACGACGTTGGTCCACTGCAGGTCGTTCTCGAAGGCGCGCAGCACGAAGAGCTGCGGAATCCACACCCACATGTACAGGCCGAACAACTGGCCGACGCCGGCGCTCTTGAGGTGCCACGGGGGAAGCGAGTACTGGGCACCCACGATCCAGCCGGCCGTCACGATCAGCAACAGGTCCCAGTGTCCGGTCCGGATGGCCAAGAAGACGGCCAGACCCACGTAGACAAGACTTGTCAGGATGATGTCGCCGACGACCCGCTTCACTCCGAGGCCGAAGACAGCCGTGGCCAGACGGGACTTGTTCGCCGCGTCCTCCCACCGGTCGGCCAGGGCATTGATCTGGTCGGCGAGCTGCATGTTGACGATCGCGAACAGCACCGCCATCGCCGCGTTCACCGAAAGCAGCTCGTCCCAGCTCGTGGCCCCCAGCATCGCCGGTGTGAGTCCGATGAGGATGTGGCCCGGCAGGAACTCGGGGCGGCGAATGAAGAAGTAGTACTTGAGGCGGGTTCCCAGCGGTGGCCGGACCGGATCGTCCTCGCTGGTATCGGTCAGGATCCGGGTCAACCGTGCACGGGTTGAGGCGTCGGCTGTTGACATGCCTTGCTCTTCCTTTTCGTCTCTCTGCAGCACAGCTGGGATTTGTGACTGCTGCGACCGACGTCCGAATGCCGGTGGTCTGAGCAGCCGTGAGGCTCGTCGATGACCGGCGAGGGTCAGGACGAGAGAGATGAGGGCACCCCGGTCCCGCGGTCATGCTGCAGTGGTCGGGGGATGAGCTCCCGCGGAACCGGTGTGTCACGTGGACCCGGAGGGCGGGAGCCGCTGTCAGGAGCGGGTGATCGACCGGCTTTCGACGACATCCCGGTAGTCACTCGCGATGGTTTCCAGCTCGTCGGCCACGTCTCCTACGACGCCCTCGGCCAAGGTCCGTTCGGAGCGGTCCATGCGGCGGTTGGCCTCGACGATCGCACTGGTGGCCGGCAGCCGGACGCTCTCGTAGCGCTGGAGCGCGGTCGGCACGTCATCGTCGGCGTCGGCCAGTTCGGCGGCCAGCGCGATGCCGTCGAGAATGGCCTGGGTGCCGCCGTTGGCCCCGATCGGGTACATCGGGTGGGCGGCGTCACCGAGGAGGGTGACCCGGCCCTCGCCCCAGGAGGTCAGTGGGTCGCGGTCGACCATCACGTGGTGCAGGAGATGCGGGCTCGACTCCAGGGTCGCCCGTACGTCAAGCCAGCCGAAGTCCCAGTCGGCGAAGTGCGGCAGCAGGTCCTCGAGCTTTCCAGGGCTGAGCTGCGCCTCACCCTGCCAGTCCGGGTCCGCCGCCAGGCACACCCAGTTGAAGAGAACCTCGCCGCGCTCGGCGTGCGGCCAAGAGCACGGGTAACCGACCATCCGGTTGGCCCGGTCATCGGAAGCGATGATCATTGTCCTGCCGTCGATGAACTCGGGAAGCTCGGTCAGGCCACGCCACATCCGCACGGGGGTCCGGCGCAGCGGTGGCCCGTCGGGGTGAAGCTGTGCCCGGATGGCGGAGTCCACTCCGTCACCGGCGATCAGCACATCTGCCCTGAGGACGGAGTCGCCTGAGGAGGGCGAACTGATGTGGACGCGCACCTCGTTGTCGTCCTGGTCGAAGCCCCGCACCCGAGTCGCGGTACGGATCGCGTCAGCTCCGAGGCGCGAGCGGACGGCGTCGAGCAGCATCATCTGCAGTTCGCCGCGATGGATGGAGTACTGCGGATGGTCATGGCCGGCGGCGATGCCCCGAGGCTCGGACCACAGGGTGGTGCCCTTGTGGTCGATGTAGCGGTGCTCGCGGGTGGCGATGCCGGTGGCCGCGAGCCTCTCGCCCAGGCCGAGGGTGGTCAGCTCCGCGATCGCCGCGGGTTGGATGTTGATCCCGACACCCATCGACCGGATCTCCGGCGCCTTCTCGAGCAGGGTGACGCGCAGTCCACGGGCATGCAGGGCGAGCGCTGCGGCCAGTCCTCCGATCCCGGCCCCTGCGATGACGATGCCCGGGGAAGCTGCCTCGGTCATGACGGCTGTCGCCTTTCTCTACGGATGAGCGTCTGCGAATGAAGGCCAGTGGGGGAAGTCAGGGAGCCGTGACGACCGAGGCCACCGAGTACACGCCGGGCGCGGGCTTTCCGAGGGCAGCGCTCTTCCTGCCGTACTCCTGCGCGGCGGGATCGGCCATCGTGGCCTCGATGTCCGCGAGGCTGCGCCACTGCGCGACGTTCACGACCCTACTGCCGTCCTTGCCTGCGAGAGTCGTTCCGGATACGAATCCGGGGCGATGCCGGATTACCTTCTCCAAACCCTCGTTGAGGACACCGAGGAGTTCCTGGTGCTTGTCCGGTTCGACTTCGAAGACGTTGATCAGAGTGACGAGATCGTCGGTTGCGCGAAAAGCGAATTCCGTCATGTGGTAGAAGCTAGCAACTGCCCCGCTTTCCGAACCACACTTCCATTGACTCACGAAAATGCTCGCGTCCGGGAAATTCAGCCGAGTAGAAGAACCCTGCTCCAGGGGAAAGGAAGGCGACAGGTCGGCAAATACCACGCGGCGCAACCCTGTCAACCTTGTCGGCCCCGTAACGGGTTTCGGCAATCATGCGGGGCGTCGCGCGGGTGGGCAAGGCCTCGGGGCTGTGCGGAAAACGAGCACGGCGGGCGGTCGACTGTCTCGCCGACCGTAGTCCGTCACGACGAGTGAGGGGCTGGGGCGGGCGGGGGGCGGGGGGCGGGGCGCGCGGGGCCCGCGCCACGCGGAGGGCCTGGCCG
>NZ_JBHXFA010000010.1:3235-26110 GCF_042724175.1 Streptomyces sp. NPDC127084 | reverse complement strand
GCGCGGGGGGGGGGTCTAGTGTCGCCCCCCCGTCACCCGCCCCGCGTGTGGGGGGGCTACGCGGGGCGGCGCGGCGCCCGCCGCCCGGTTCCGCCCCAGTCGCGGCGGTGCCGCCGCGACTGCGGTGTGAGGAGGCGCAGGGCTGAGCTGGACACGTCGACGCCCGACGGGTGGACAAGCACGTGAAGCCTCTGGCGGACACGGTTCTCCTGGTCGAAAACCCATCTACCAGAGGCTTCATCATGCTCTCAGCCCGACTGCTTTGCCGCAGGCGCGGGTTGGAACATGCTCACGTCGAACCGTGCCACCGTCAGGCGGCCGTCGGCGATCCCTCGTGATCGAGCGTGAAGCCTTCGTAGTCCGCGGCGACTATCTCCCGCAGCTTCTCCCGGTAGGCGGCGATGCCGCCGAAGTAGAAGAGCGTGCGCCGCTTCTTTCCAGGGATGTTCGAGCCGAAGATCCAGGAATCGGTCTGTGCGAACAGACTGTGCTCCGCCATCTCCCGGCACATGGCGGTCCACTCCTCCTCCGCAGCGGCGGTGGCCTCGACGGTGGCGATACCACGCCGCCGGGCAGCTTCGATGGTCTCCGCGATCCAGTCGACCTGGGTCTGGAGGGCGGGCGGCAGGTTGGAGAAGACGCTGTTGGGGCCGAAGACCGTGAAGAGATTCGGGAATCCGGTCGTGGCCACCCCGAGGTAGCTGCTCGGGGCCTCGCCCCAGTGCTCCTTGAGGGTCACACCACCGCGGCCCCGGATGTCGATCCGGTTGTAGCTCCCCTGCATGGCCTCGTAGCCGGTCGCGAAGACCAGGACGTCCAGATCGTGCCGGGTGCCGTCCTCGGTCTCCACTCCGGTCGGCGTGATCCGGACGATCGGGTTCTCTTTGGTGGATACCAGCGTGACGTTGTCGCGGTTGTAGGTCTCGTAGTAACCCGTGTTGCAGATGGGTCGCTTCGCGTAGAAGTCGGTCGGCATGAGCTTGCGCGCGGTCTCCGGATCCCGCACGATTTCCGCGATCTTGGATCGGATGAATGAGGCGGCGGCCTCGTTGGACTCCGGGTTGAAAGCGATGTCGGCAAAGGTGCCGAACATGAAATGGAACCCGTTGCCCTTCTCCCAGCTCTCCTCGAATCTGCGCTCACGCTCTTCGACGGAGACTTCCATCGCGGAGGTCTCGCTCTCCTGGAAACCACAGGCGACACGCGAGTCGAATACCTGCTTCCAGAACTGCTCGTGGTTCTCCCGGTAGTCCTCGATGAACTCGTCGCTGAGCGGCGCGTCGCCGGCCGGGACGACATACTGCGCGGAGCGCTGGAAGACGGTGAGGTGTTCGGTCATCCGGGCGGCGGCGCCGACGAACTGCGTACCGGTCGAGCCGGTACCGATGACTCCGACCTTCTTTCCGGTGATGTCGAAGCCTTCCGGCCAGGCGCCGGTGTGCACCTGCGTGCCCGCGAAACTGTCCCGTCCCTCGATGTCGGGGAAGATGGGGGTGGACAGGGGGCCGAGCGCACCGACGACGTACGTGGCGGTGAATTCCTCGCCGCGGTCGGTCCGTGCGGTCCACAGGTTGGAGTCCTCGTCGAAGGTCAACGACTCCACGGTGGTGTCGAGCTGTATGTCCTCGCGCAGTTCGAACCGGTCGACGACGTGCTCCAGATAGGCGAGGATCTCCGGCTGGGTCGCGTAGCGGTTCTTCCAGTTCCACTCCCGCAGCAGATCGCTGTCGAAGGAATAGCGGTACACGATGCTGTCGACGTCGGCGGCGGCGCCTGGATAGCGGTTCCAGTGCCACGTGCCGCCGATGCCGGTCCCCCGCTCGAAGGCACGTACGCGCACGCCGAGTTCGTTGCGGAGCTTGTGAAGCATGTAGATACCGGCGAATCCGGCCCCTATGACGATCGCGTCGAGATGAGTCGGTTTCCTGGTCATATCAGTCTTTCGGCTCGTGCTGGACAGAAGGAAGGCATCGGTCAGGGAGACGGCGTCGGTCATGGCTGGAGCCTGACGACGTGCCATCCGGCGGAGGTCTTCTCGTACCGCAAGCGCTGGTGAAGCCGTGTCTTGGCGGCGGACCAGAATTCGACGCTCTCCGGCGTGAGCCGGTATCCCACGAATCGCTGCGGGCGGGGCAAGGGAGCCGACTCGGCGGCATACCGGTGGTTGTCGGCGAGCAGCCGTTGCGGGTCGTCGAGCGTCGCGCTCTGCTGGGACGCCGTGGTCATGGAGTGCAGGCCGGGCTCACGGGCGTACCACAACCGCTCGTTCTCCGCGTCGTCGAGTCGGACCACCGGGCCCGAGACGCACAGCTGTTGTGCGGTCTCGCGCCAGTAGAACAATCCGGAGGCCCAGGCGTTCTCGGCCAGCTCGCGGCCTTTGCGGCTGGTGCTGTGCGTGGTGAACAGCAGCCCGCTGTCGCCCACTTCGATGACCTGGACGATCCGGTTGGACACTCGGCCCGCCCGGTCGGCCGTGGCCAGGGACAGCGCCATGGGTTCACGTACGCCGCGCTCGACGGCGTCGGCCGTCCACTGCCTGGCCAGCCCCATGGGCGCGGGCGGCGGCGTGTCGTATTCGGGGAAGGGGAGACCGACCGTTCCGGTCAGGGATTCGAGAATGCTGCTCATGGTGCTCCCTCAGACGTGGATGATGCCCTCGGCGGCGACCGTGCCGTGGCCGCTGACCCGTACGAGACCCACCTCGCCGCCTTCCGCGAGCGTGGCCACGGCGAACATGACCGAGTCACGGCCGAGTTGGACGCCTTGGTGGATCTCCACGGTCTTCCCGAACTCCACGCGCCCGTGCCGGCCGAGGTGGACGGCGAGCGAGCCGGCGGCGGAACCCGTGGCTGCGTCCTCGACGACCCCGTAGGCGGGCGAGAACATCCGGAGCAGCCACCGCTCGCCCTCCTGGGCGAAGCAGTTGGCGGCCATGTCGGGGAAGGCGGCGAGCGCTCGATGGTCGGGCCGCAGCGCGGCCAGTGCCTCCGCGTCGGGCAGTCCGACGAAGACGTGCCGTGGGCCGTTGCGGTACACCTCCACCGGCAGAGTGGAGGAGGTGATGCCGAGCGCCGCGAGCAGCTCCTCGGCGTGCTCGTACGGCTCCCAGGCCGGGATCGGCTGCTCCATGGACACGTAAGCGCTGCTGCCTCCGCACCGGTCATCGGAGGTGCGGTCGATGCGGAACGGCACGACCCCCATCTGCGTCTCGAAGCGCAGGCGGTCCCTGCGAAGGTCGAGCGCGACCGCGACAGCCGCACCGAGCAGCGGATGCCCGGCAAAGGGGAGCTCGTTGACGGGGGTGAAGATCCGCACCCGCACATCCGCGTCCTCGACCGTCGGCGGCAGCAGGAAGACCACCTCGGATAGATTCATCTCCTTTGCGATGCGCTGCATCTGACTACCCGTAAGGTCCGCGGCGTCGAAGAACACCGCTACCGGGTTGCCACGGAGCGGCTCGGTGGCGAACGCGTCGACGACGACGTACCGGTGCGAGGAGTCGCGGACCCCGAAGGGGCCCGCGCCTTGCGCCACGGCCTGTACCTCGAAGTGGTCCCGGTGTGTGACTGGATAGCCGACCACGGAGGCAGCCAGGTTCTCGGGGAGCGACGGGGGCCGCTCGTCCTCCCAGACGATGACCGCGCCCCAGCGCTTGCCGGCAGGGTCGGCGATCCAGAACTTCTCCCGCAGCCCCTCGACGGCCTGCCAGGTCTGGACGACACCGTCCTCGTTCAGATGCCGCTCGAGGCTCTGCGCCGTGGCGGGGGAACCTTCGAGATCCCACCACGCGATTTCCATCTTCATCGTGTCATCACCCCTTCGAACAGGTCAGTGAGGATGCGCGGCCCGTCGACGGTGAGCAGGGACTCCGCATGGAACTGCAGGGACGCGAACCGGTCGCCGCGCAACGCGTGGACACCGCTCGTGACCGGGTCGCGACTGATCTCCACCTGCACACCGCCGGCGCTCTCCCAGCGGTCGGTGGTGCTGCGGGCCTCGAACGTGTTGTAGAAGCCGACCCGCTCCGCATTGCCGAACAGCTCGATCCGCCGCTGTGTGCCCTGGTTCGGGTGCTCGCGCCGCACGAGGGGCAGGCCGAGTCTGTGGCACAGCACCTGATGACTCAGGCAGACGGCGACAAACGGGCGCCGCTCCGCCAGGAGTTCGCCGACCACCCGGTCCAGGGCGGCGATCTTCGGTTGCGTGGTGTCGCGGGGATCACCTGGGCCCGGTCCGAGCAGGACGACATCGTGATCGCTTGTCTCGAAGGGCTCGTCGAAGCGCCGAACGGTGACGCTCAGCCCGAGTGCGTGGAGCTGATGGTCCAGCATCGAGGTGAAGTTGTCCTCGGCGTCGATCACCAGCGCCTTGCGCCCGTTCAGGACCCTCGAGGAGACCCCTTGGCCGGCGTCCTGCCCGACCCAGAAGCCGGCGATGCCCTCGTTCCGGTTCCTCAGTGAGGCGAGGACGCGCGGGTCCTCCGCCGGTGATCGGCGGGGTGCACACTCCCCGAACGCCTCAAGCAGCGCAGTCGCCTTGGCCCTGGTCTCTGCCACCTCGCTCTGCGGATCGGAGTGGCGTACGAGTGTGGAACCGACCGAAATCGACAAGCGCCCGGAGGGTTCAAGGACGGCCGTACGGATGAGGATGGCCGAGTCCAGCGTTCGGCGGCCGGCCTTGTCGGTACCGGCCAGGCCGATGATGCCGCTGTAGTACCCGCGCCCCTCGGGCTCGTAGCGCTCGATCACCCGGGCCGCGCTCTCCACTGGGCTCCCGGTGACTGTGGGCGCGAACATCGTGGCCCGTAGCACTTCGGGGATGTCCCTGTTGGCGGTGCCACAGATGTGGTATTCGGTGTGGGCGACCCTGGCCATCTCCTTGAGATGGGGGCCGCTCACCTGCACCGTGCCCGGCTCGCAGATCCGGCACATCATCTTCAGTTCCTCGTCGACCACCATGTACAGCTCCTCGGCCTCCTTGCGGTCGGCGAGGAACTCGGTCAAACCCTTGAGGGTGGGACCGCCGTCCGGGTAGCGATAGGTACCGCTGATCGGATTCATCGTGGCTACACCGTCGGCCAGGGTGACGTGCCGTTCCGGCGAGGCGCCGATGAGTGTCACCCCTCGGGTCCGGACCAGAAAGGTCCAGTACGCCCCGCGCTCACGGGAGAGCAGTTCGCGGAAGGCCGAGAGCGCCGACTCAGGGCGGTAGTCCGTGATGTCGGCCAGGTAGGTGCGCTTGATGACGAAGTTGGCACCTTGGCCGGTGCCGATCTCGTCGGCGAGCACCGCCTTGACCGTCTCCGCGTACGCCGCGTCATCGGGCTCGAAGTGACCATCGGCCAACCGCACCGTGTGCCGCGGCAGCCTCTCGAGCACGGTGGACAGCGCGTGGTGCTCCTCCTCGGTCACCGCCATCGCGATGAGAGGTGTGCCGTCGTCAGGCGCCGGGTAGCCGCGCTCGGCGAGCTGCCGGTAGGGGACGACGACCAGGACGTCGGTGCTCGCCTCGCCACGCGCTGATCCCGTGGCCCCGCCCTGCCCGAGACCGATCGCGTCGAGCGAGGCGGGCTGGCTGACATCGCCTCTGAACACCTGTACGTCGCGGCCGTGTTCGCCGTCCCGGCAGATGATCGCGAAGTTCTCGGCGCTGCCGTCGAGAACGGCCTGGAGCAGATCGCTCTCCGCCGGGGCAGGTGGGCTGTGTGGCGTGTGCTGCCTTGGATCGTTGTAGTCGGTCACGTCAGCAGTCCGTCCATGTCCGTCACCTTCGCGCAGCAGCTCGCCGCGTGCCTCAGGGTCATCCGATGGTCGGCTTCGGAGAAGTCGCCGATGGCGTCGCCGACCAGGAAGACCCGGATGTCGTTGGCGTACGCCTCGAGCGCGGTCGTGAGGATCCCGATGTGCCCGTACACACCGGTGATGACCAGCTGGTCACGGCCCTCGGCGCGCATGCGCTGGAGCAGATCGGTACGGAAGAAGGCGCTGTAACGCCACTTCAGCAGGTTCCAGTCCGCAGCCTCGGGGGCCAGTTCGGCCACGATGGAGCGATCGGCCGCGGAGCTGGTCATGCCCGGTCCCCAGAAGTCTCGGAGCAGGCCCCGGTCCTCTTCGGACATCCGCCCCGGCTGGGCGGTGTAGGCGACACGCATCCCGCTGTCCACGCAGCGCTTGCGCAGCGCGGCCGCGTTGTCCACCAGGCGGCTGCGCATCTCCGGTCCCAACGGCTCCAGGAAGTAGTTCTGCATGTCGTGGACGAGCAGGACCGCCCGATCCGGGCTCACCTGCCAGTCCACACCGCCGGTCGGCATGTCGCTTCCAGTGGGAAGGTCGTACGGTTTGACGCGAAGAGAGGTGGTCAACGCCTCTACCCCTTACTGAGAGCGGAAGCCGCGGACGCGGCGAGGACGTCCGACCACGCCGAGACCACTTCGGCGGCCTGGTCCGGATCGAGCCGCGGATCGCACAGAGTCGGCATGCCGGCGGCCGGCATGACGGGCCTCGACCGCGGCGCTGAGCCGCCGACGCATTCGTCCACCGCGTACGGGCTCGCCTCCAGGTGCAGGCCGTGCGCGCGTACGCCCGCGTAACTCAGCTGCTCGAGGAACTGCCGCACCTCGTCGGCGACCATGGCGACGTCACGGGTCTTGGTACCGTCCGCCAGCTTGATCGTGTTGCCGTGCATCGGATCGCAGAACCACAGGACGGGGCGGCCTTCGTCCCGGACCGCGCGGACGAGGGCCGGCAGCCGTTCGCCGATCATGTCGGCACCCATACGCACGATGAGCGTCAGACGGCCCGGTTCACGGTGCGGATCCAGCCGACGGCACAATTCGAGCAGCTCGTCGGGGGTCATCGTCGGGCCGATCTTGCAGGCGACCGGGTTGATGATCCTGGACATCAACTCCACGTGCGCTCCGCCGAGTTGCCTGGTCCGTTCACCGATCCACGGCCAGTGGGTCGAACTGAGCATCGACCGACCGTCGCCGAGCTTGCGGACCTGCGGCTCCTCGTAGTCCATGAGCAGGGCCTCATGACTGGTCCACAACCGGTCCTCGGCGGCTCGCCGGATCCAGTCGCCTGTCCGCCAGCCGAGATGCTGCAGCGTCTCCCGAGCGGCCATGAAGCACATGAGCATGCGCAGCGGATCGGGCTGCCTGCTGTGCTCGTCAGGCTCGGAAGCGTTGACGATATGCCCCCGGTAGGCAGGCAGGACAAGGCCGTCGACCTCTTCGGTCGGCTGTGAGCGGGGTTTCGCGAACTGCCCGGCGATCCGCCCGACGCGGAGCACCGGCAGCCCCGCATCGGCGCCGAGCATGTCGGCGAGCTGATGGACAAGCCCGGCCTTCGCGGAGGTGTGCGGCTCATTGCACTCATCCGGGTGCTCGGCGCAGTCACCAGCCTGTAGAACCAGGGCCTCGCCCCTGGCCACTTTCTCCAGCGCCTGACGCAGCGCGAGGATCTGCTCGGGGCCGACCAGGGAGTCGGTTGCCGAAAGAACGTTGCGTACTTGGGCGAGCTGGTGCGGATGTTCCCACTCCGGCTGCTGGGCCGCGGGAAGCCTCAGGTCCAGGAAGCCTGAATTGTTCACTTTATTCTTTCCCCCGTAGATTTTAAAATAACGGGCCACTTAACTTCCGGCCCGACTCAAGTTGGTATTCCCTCACGCTTCACCTGCGGCACCTCGATGCCGAGTGCGCGGAACTGCTGACATGGGTTCATGAATTCGCGCTGGAGCCTGATCTTTCCGTTCTCAAAACGGAAGTAGTGGATGAAGTGGTTCTCGTAGAACCCCTCCGGGTAGCCCGGGAACAGAATCTTCCCGCGCCCGTTGCATTCGACCCAGAACTGATTCGGGTCCTGCGTGTCAAAGATCTCGATGTCGACCCACGCCCAGTCGGGGAAGCACTGCAGGGACCAGACCGCGTGCTCGCCGAGCCTGTCCCGGCCGCTGATCACGATAGGTTCACCGGTCTCGGTGGTCCAGAGACCGCCCTGGCCGTCTTCGGTGAACAGTTCATGCCGTCGCAAACGGTCCTGTCCGCGGGTGTTCATGTACTGCTCGACGATCCGGCGATTCGCTTCGCGGTCGCCGGTAATTGCGTCGGGTGATGCCGTTGCCGTTTTGCTCATATTCATCGACCTCGCGACTCCCGAAAGGAAAGTCGAGTTGTTTCGGGGATTTCCGCCGAATGTGCGTTCAGGGCGCGTACAGTTGAGTTTCGAAGAATTTACCGAGAAGCAGTCGGCGGTCGCAAATACGCGTTGCCTCATGGACGTGCGCGCGTTGCGCCGCAACGTAATGAGGTCCCCTCGGTAACGTCTCGTGACGTTCTGTGATCTATGTGCAGGCGGTGCGGTGCTCGAACTGGAGCAGGACGACGGCGGCGCGACGACGGCTGGGGCGAGGCTGCCCCTGCGCGGGGCCTTGAGGCGGCCTGCCTCGTTCGGGCGCCGCCAGGTTTGCCCGTTCTGGCGCGGACGGGCCATGAAGGTGAGGCCGCCGCAGCCGAGGGGTGTCGTGCCGGATCTCACGGTGCCGGCTCTCCCTTGGTGGGCTTGTCCGGGTCCGAGGGTTCTGGGACACGTCGAGGTGGTCCGCGGCGCTCCAGTCGCACGACCCCAGCACGATCCCAGCACGGTGGGGATGAGCAGGGGTGATGACAGATGACGGAGGGTCAGCTATCCCAGCGCCACCGGGAAGAAGCAAAGGGCCCGCCCCGAAGAGTCGGACCCCCTCTGATGTACGTCTGCCGGATCAGCGACGTGTTGATATGTCAGCGGCTACATGATGAAGCGAAATGCCTGCGGCCCGATCGTGACCTGCGGCAGAGACCTCTCCAGGTGTCTGACCAGGCGTTTCTCCGTTGGCGTGCGTTAGGTTCGCACGGCCGCTTACGGGTGTCCGCGAACTGGGGGATATCCGCGATCCTGCACTCAGCGGTTCGGCGCAATACTTTCAGTGAGTTCCTGGTACGCGTCCATCACATCACCGACGTGCAGTGTGGTGACTTCGTCCTCCGACGGGACTCCAGAGCTGCCATGCGCGTCGTAGACCCGCAGGTCCCGCATTGCGGCAGCCTTCCGAGCGAGCTCGCGTGCGAAGCGACCATTACCCAGCCGATCGATCAGGCCGTTGGTGACGACGAGGTCACATGAGGTGCGCAGCGCAACCGCTGCCTCGTCCGTAAGGGCATCGCCTTGGGCTCCCAGGAACGACTCCGCGATCAGCACCAGCTCGTCAGCCGAGTAGGCGGGGAAGTCCACCCGAGTGTTGAAGCGGGAGGTGAGACCTGGGTTGGTGGACAGAAGGTCATCGATCTCATTCGGGTACCCGGCGAGAACCACCACCAGGCGGTGCCTGTCGTCTTCAGCTCGCTTGAGGAGCACCTGCAGGGCTTCCTTACCGAAGGCGTCACCGCCCGAGTACCCGGTGTTGGACAGTGCGTACGCCTCGTCGATGAAGAGAACGCCGTCCAGGGCCTCGTCAATGATCTTTGACGTCTTGATCGCCGTCTCTCCGAGGTGCTGCCCGACGAGGTCAACGCGCTGGGCCTCGACGACGTGGCCTCGGGCCAGCAAGCCAAGCCCTGCGAAGACCTTGCCTACGACACGAGCCACCGTGGTCTTGCCTGTGCCGGGCGGCCCGGCAAATACCAGGTGCTGTGGAGCCGGTGCCACAGCCAGACCCTGGCCTCTTCGCACCGACGCCATCCTCAGCTGCGCCAACAGGGTCCGCACCTGACGTTTCACCGGGGCCAAGCCGACCAACTCGTCGAGTTCGGCCGTCGCTTCGTCCAGCAATGCCGAACGCTCCTCGTCGCTCAGGGTGGCACCAGAGCGGTCCTCACGCTGTTCCAGCGCAGCCCCGGCAGCCTCGACGGGCACGCGCACGGCGGGCGAGGCCACCACCTTCGCCCGCTGGGCCACATCGCCCAGGGTCGGGCTGTACCGGAACGCTGTCTGGAACTGCTTCAGAGCTTCCTCGGCCCGGCCGAGCTGCTCATACGCAAGGCCGCGCAGGTAGGCAACCTCCCCGAGATAGCTGGCGTTGTCAGCCAGTGCTTGCGGGAGTGGGTTCAGCACGTTGAGTGCCTCATGTGAGACGCCTTGGGCGATGAGACTGGCCGCAACGCAGAGCTGTGACTCGTCCCGCAGGAAGGAGTCCCGGATGCCCTCGGCAAAGGTCAGAAGAAGTGGCCAGTCCTTCTTGAGGACGGCGTAGCGTGCGCAGACGAAGCGGGTCTCGTCACAGTCGAGCACTGCGGCGGAGAGCATGCTCCATGCTTGATCGAGCAGGCCTTCGTCCAAGAGCTTCGCCGCCCTCGCCAGCCACAGGTCGCGGGGCGTCTCTAAACGGAAGTTCACGTAGCCTCCGATCTGGAAGCGTGAGGACAACGGGGTCCGGAGATTCGTGCGCATGGCACCGAAGGACTGGGCTTGACCGTGCATGGCCTCGATCGCCTGCCCCTGGAGCTGTCCCGTGGCATGCAGTCCCAGCCAGGCGTCAGCGGCAAGCGGGTTGTGCGCGACGGCCGCGTGAAAAGACTCAGCAGCAGCGGCCCGATCACCCATCCTCAACTGCGCAACCCCTTGAAGCCACGCTTGCTCGCACTTCTTGATCGAACGCCGTGATACAGACGGCCCCTGCACCGAGGTCTCCAGTTCTGTCGTTGGTTGATTCAACATTTGCCCGCATTGCACAGGTGGGCTAGTTCCACCCGTCGAGTGATACCTGAGAGTTGCCATCCAAGTACTGGTGCAAAGCACTGGCGGTGGTGTCGACGAAGGACTCTGGGATGGCGCCAGCGTCGATCCAGCGGACCTGGGAGTGCTTGCGGGGTTCTCGGTTCTCGGGTTCGCCGGTCCATTCGTGGGCGGCGAAGACGACGGTGAGGAAGCCGTTGGGGGCTTCAACGCCCCAGGCGCCGTGGATGATGTGGGCGACCTTGAGCGACTCGGGCTTCACCGTGAGGCCGGTCTCCTCGTACAGCTCACGGACGGCGGTCTCGGTGATCGGTTCGCCCGGCTCGCTCTTGCCGACGGGGAGGTCCCACAGTCCCCGGGCGAACTTGGCGGTCTCGCTGCGCTGGAGGAGGACGACGCGGTTGGTGGCCTTGTCGTGGACGATGACAGCGGCGACCAGCAGGGTCATCGATCCGAGCGCCGGCTTGAGGGCCTTCGGCTGGTCGTCGGTCTGCTCGGTCACGGTGTTCCCTTCGTCGGGCGGGTTGTTGGGCATGTTAGGCGAGGGCCTCGCGAGCGCGGCGGGCGAGATCGGCGGCGCCGGGAACGCGGCGACGCTGGTAGACGGCGAGGGTGGAGCGAATCGAGGTGATCGCCTTGCGGGTGCGATCGGAGGTCATGCCCCCCATGAGAACCAGGGCCTGGGTCCAGGCGGCGACGGCCTCGTCGGCGCGGGCCTGGGCGGCGAGGCTGTCGCCGAGGTCGGCGTGGGTGAGGGCGTGGACACGCTTGTACTTCTCCGGGTCCCAACGGGTGAGGGCGTCCCGGTGCTGCTGCTCGGTGCCGATGTGGTCGGCGAGGTCGGTCAGCGTGCGGGCGGTGTGGCTGGCCACGGTGCCGGCGGCGGGGCCACTGACACGGGAGTAGCTGGGCTGGGGGCCGTCGTCTCGTAGGAGGGCGTCCTCGGCGGCGAGCAGGGCGCGTGCGGCCGACGGGCTCTCGTCGGTGGCGGCGTAGGCGCGGGCGTGGGTGATGTGGAGGAGCGCCTCGGTCTGGCCGTCGATGTGGCCAAGACCGGTGCGTAGGGCGCCTTCGACGAGGTCGACGCAGTGGTGGGGCTGCTTGAGGCTCAGGGCCTGGTGGGCGAGGGCGCGCATCATCCAGGCGGCGTGGCCGTGGGGGTCGGCTTCGCAGGCGAGCTTGTAGCCGACCTGATAGTAGCGCTGGGCGGCGCCTTCCTGGCCGAGGTCATGGTGCTTCCACCCTGCGAGGTAGGCGAGTTCGGCGACGGCGCCGAAGCCGGCCCGGCGTAAGGCTTCGTTGGGGAAACGTCCGCGCAGCATAGGGGCGGCTGTGTCGGCGAGGTACGCGGTGACGGTGGTCAGGCCATGCCCGCCGCCGAGGCGCTCGTCGGCGGCGCTGAAGGCTGCCGTGATCTGCCGTACGACGTCCACGTCCTCTGCCCCGACCACGGACGTACCGGTGCGGGCGCGGAGCATGCGGGCGGTGGCTTCGTGGTCGTAGCCGAGGGGCATGGCGACGCCGGCGGTGGTGAAGGCCGCGATGGCGAGGAAGCGGCGGCGCTCGACGTCGGCGCGACCCAGGTCGGTGGCGGCGAGGACGGGGTCGGATTCCGCCGGCGCTTCGTCATCGCTGGCCTGGAGGCCGATCTCGGTCTGCGTGACCGTGCGCCCCGCTCGGCGGGACAGCGCTTCGGCCAGGTACTGACGTACCCGGCCGGACGGGGCACGGATGCCGTTCACCCAGTGCGAGATGGCCGACTTGTTGGTCTGGAGGATCTCTCCGTTCTCGGCGGCGATGCGCCGCACGTCTCTGGCGAGGGCCTCGTAGGTGCAGTCGACCGCCGCGATGACGTCACGCAGACGGGAGTTGGATTCTCTCTGCGCCGCCACGATCGCCTCCACTCCGGAGCTGTAAACCGCGTATACCGCTTCAACTGCCTTCCACCGTACCCACTGAGCGTGACCACCGGTTCACTTATCAGCAGCCGCCCGGAACGGCGCGACCGTGATCCAGGCTCCCCCTTGGTCCGGGCGGCACCCCGAAGTTCCTTACGCCCACACCAGGCCCGGGCATTCCTGTGCCCGCGTTCGGACGAACAGAGACGGAGACACGGTGACCACCATCGACACCACGGCCATCACGGTCGAACTGCCCGAGGCGTTCGACCCGCGCTGGAACCGCCTGCCCGGCATCCAGGTCGACGGCCGGCACATCACCATCGACCCAGCCGAGTACTTCTTCCGCTTCGAGTCCAAGACCTGGCTCGTCGCCGACTGGGAGCAGGTCAAGTCCCAGCTCCTGGACGTGGACGAGACGACCGAGAGCGCGGTCGAGCAGCTCACGCTCGACTTCATCAAGCAGCACAGCGAGTCCACCTCCGACGCGGCCCGCGTCCTGGCCACCGCGTTCGAGGTGTACGTGTACCTCTTCCGCGAGGAGCACCTGGCCGGCCTCGGGCTGCCGCAGATCACCGCCGACCACCTGCGGATGCTCCGCGAGGCCGCCACGCTCATGGCCCTCAACAAGGTGGAGCTGGACGGGCACATCTCCAACGTCGGCCCGTGCTGGTTCTTCCCCGCCGCCACGTCCGTCGTCTTCGACCTGGACGACGAGATGGGCGGGATGCTCGACGAGGTCTACCACGGCGGCTGGTTCAACGAGCACCGCCGGATCGAGTCCATCAAGGCCCACGCCGCGCTGGGCGGCCGGCTCGTGCACGGCTGCCAGTCCGTGCCGGACCAGTCCGGTGGCGTGGTCGCGCCCTACGGTGCCTCGATGGCGAACTTCCGTGACGACCTCGCCGCGTTCAAGGCGGGCTGGATCGAGCAGGTCTACGCCCACCGCGTGAACCCCGCCGCGTAACCCCACCGATCAGGCTCCGGGGCGGGCCGGCACCCCTCGCCCGCCCCGGACGCCACCATCCCCCGGAGCCCTCACGTGACAACGAACCCCAGCGCCGAACTCCTCGACAACCTGCTCACCGCGACCGGCCGGACCGGCGCCGTACGAGAGGAGGTACGCGTGTGGTCCATGTCCGGCGTCGAGCGGGTCACCTTCCCCGACGACACCACGGCCATCTTCAAGTGCGCCAAGAAGCCCTTCGACAGCGAGGACCAGGCCCTCCGCCTGGCCCACACCCTCGGCGTACCCGTCCCTCAGATCCACGCCTCCGCCGTCCTGGACGGCTGGCTCGGCATGCTGATGGAGGACCTCGGACCCTCCGTACGCGAGGCCGACGACCTCGACGGCGTCGCCGCGGCCGTAGTCCTGCACGGCACCCGTACGGCTCCTCCCTTGCCCGTCCTCGACCAGGATCGGTTGCGCACGCTCCCGGCCCGTGCACTGGAGCATCTCGAACGGCTACGCAAGGCCGACCGGTGGCAGGACACGAACGACGTCGAGGACGCGCTCGTCCGGATCGCCCAGGCCTCCGAGGCCCGCTCGGCCGGAGCGACGCTGGAGCCGTTCGGATGGGTGCACTCCGAGTTCCACCCCACCAGCCTCCACATCGGCGAGCGCGGGTGGCGGCTGCTCGACTTCGCCCGCGCCCTCACCGGCCCCGGCCTGCTGGACCTCGCCAGCTGGCACGGCACGATCGAGCCCCCACACCCCGTGCGCCTGCGCGTCTTCCTGGAGCAGTACGTCACCGCTGGCGGCACCTCCGACGCCCTCGCTCCGCGTGGCGGGCTCACCGCTGAGAAGTGGGCGTTGGGCTGGCACCGCATGTGGGCCGTCGAGTGGTTCATGGAGCAGTCGATCCGCTGGATCAACGACCCGGCCACCGACCCCGCCTTCATCAAGGCCGTCCGCCGCCACCTCACCGACGTCCTCCACCTCCTGGAGATCTGACGTGCTCGCCCAGGCATCCCCCTGGCACGCCCACGCGCTCCAGCGCACCGCCGCTGGACTCGCCGAACCCCTCTCCGTACCCGCCCGGATGGAATGGACCACGAGACCCGGCCAAGGCCCCGGAGCCGAGATCCTCGGCCCCGACCTGCGCGGCAAGCGACTCCTGGAACTCGGCTGCGGCCCCGGCCACAACGCCGCCCACCTCACCACCCGCCAAGGCGCCCACGTCACCGGCGTCGACCTGGTTGGGCTCCAGGTCCGCCGCGCCCGCTCCCACTACGGACAGCTGAACAACCTCACCTTCGTCGCCGACCACGCCCTGCACTACCTGCACGCCTCCGACGAGCAGTTCGACGCGATCTACTCCGTCTTCGGCGCCGTCGGCCTCGTCGCCCCCGAGCTCCTGCTCCCGACCATTGCCCAACGCCTCACGCCCGGCCGGGTGCTCGCATTCTCCGTCCCCCACCCGCAGCGCGGCGGCCGCAGCCCCTCCGGCGACGACCGTCCCCGCCGCGACCACGTCACCCTCCCCGACCGCACCCGGCTCCCCATCCCCCGCTGGGAGTTCCCCACCGATCGCTGGGAGAAGCACCTCAGCCACGTCGGCTTCTGTCTCACCTCGGCCCAGGAGTTCCACGACCCCCGCATGGGCCACTGGCCCACCACCCTGTTGATCCGTGCCCGCAAGCTCTGACCGCCGTCTTCGCCCGGCCTCTGGAGGACCGATGCGCCCGCCCTACCTGCTCCTCGACATCGACGGCGTCCTCATACCCTTCCCCAACGCGGATGGCTCGACCCCGGCCGCCCACACCCGCCACGATGTCGTCCCCACCGGCCGGAGCGTCGACAACCCGGTCACCGTCTGGCTCCACCCCGACCACGGCCGTCTGCTCATGGACGTGATCCGCACTGGCCTGGTCACCCCGGTCTGGTGCACCAGCTGGCGGCAGGACGCCGCCACCCTGATCGGACCGCTCCTCGGCCTCCCGCCTCTGCCGCACGTCGACCTTCCGCGCCCCCAGATCACCACCAGCCACCCCAACGGCTACCTCTGGAAACGCGACCACGTCGACGCCTGGCTCGGCGACGCCCCCGCCGTCTGGATCGACGACGACTTCACCAGCCTCGACCCACGCCTGGGCGGCGGAGCGCACCGCCAGAGGAACGCCGACCCTCCTCGTGCAGCCCAACCCGCACCTCGGGCTACGGCCCGAGCACCTGACCCAGCTCACGGCATGGGTCTCGCAGTTACCCACAGCCCGCGCCGTCTGACGACTGATGCCCTCGCTGCCACCAGCAGCGAGGGCATCACGTTCGCCCATTAAGGCGTTCCGCACGGGTTTTCAACGGCCTGCCGAGCATCGTGGTCTCGACACCCTGCGCCCCTGTCCCCAGCCCGAGCTCCAACCGCCCTCCGGAGATGTCATCGAGCGTCATGACCTCCTTGCGAAGGTGACTGGGGACGGAAGTTGGGTGAGGACACCAGTGTTCCGAGCCGCATGCGCCGGGTCACCCCTGCGGCGGCCGTCAGCGTCGGTACGGCCGAATACCGCGACTTGTCTGGAAGGCCCCACCGGAGCAGGTGGTCGTAGACCCACGCGTGCGAGAAGCCCATGTCGTCCGCAAGCCGCCAGGCGGGGGCAGCCTCCTGCCAGGACGTGGTGGGGAGGATCAACACACCGACGCGCATCACGACCCGTCCGTCTCGGCGGGCCGCGCCCTCAGCACGGTGTTCCTGAATGCTGCCGCATGCTCACGCAGGTTTCCAGCAATCCGCGGCCCACGGGTCTCCCACCTTGCCGTCAGTCGGCAGTGGAGCTGTACGAGCCCTTGCGGACGCGATACATCCCGACTTCCGTCGGGGTCGCGGGCGCCACGTGAGTCACCCCTGGCGCAACTCGAGCGTGCAGCACTTGACGCTCCCGCCTGCCTTGAGGAGCTCGCTGAGGTCGACTCCGATCGGCTCGAAGCCACGCTCCCGGAGGCCGGAGATGAGTCCGGTCGCGGACTCCGGCAGCAGCACGTGCAGGCCGTCGCTGAAGGCGTTGAGACCGAAGACCTCGGCGTCCTGCGCCGTGGCCAGGAGCGCGTCGGGGAACATTTCCCGCAGGACGGCCCGGCTGCCCGGGGAGAACGCCTCGGGGTAGTACATGATCTCGTCGTCGGCGAGGACGGCGAGCGCGGTGTCGAGGTGGTAGAAGCGCGGGTCGACCAAGGTCAGCCCGGTGACCGGCAGGCCGAAGAACTCCTGGGCCTCGGCGTGCGAGCGCGGGTCGGTCCGGAAGCCGGTACCCGCCAGGAGCCGGCGGCCGACGGGGAGATAGTCGCCCTCCCCCTCATTGATGTACTCGGGCCAGTGCGTCTCGGTGAATCCGTTCGCACGCAGCCAGGAAAGGTACAACGGCCCCTCGGCCGTACGCTCCTCGTGCTGGAAGCGGGCGCCGAGGACCCGCCCGTCCACGACCGTGGCGCCGTTGGCCGCGAAGACCATGTCGGGCAGTCCCCGCACCGGCTGGATGACTTCCACCGTGTGACCCAAGTCGCGGTACAGGCTGCGTAGTCGCTCCCACTGGGTGAGGGCGAGACCGCCGTCGACCGGCTTCGTCGGCTCCATCCACGGGTTGATGGAGTAGGTGACGTCGAAGTGGCTGGGTGAGCACATCAGCAGTCGGCGGGAGACCGCCGTACGCGGGCCGGGCCGCTCGGCGGTGCCGGGCTGGGCGGTGACTCCGGCTTCAGGCATGTCATTTCCTTCTGGGATTCGAGGTATCGGGCCGCTCGACCGAACAACGTGCGAATCAGCGGAAAATGCTGGGCTGCGAGCCCGGCAGCGGCCCGGGGTATGAAGTGACTCACGTTTTCCGGAACTTGCTTCTATCCTGCAACCGCTGTTGAAAGTATCATTCTGCACCGGCCTACCAGGGAATGAGAATCATGTATCGAACCATGATGAAGTCGAAAATCCACCGCGCGACCGTGACGCAGGCGGATCTGCACTATGTCGGGTCACTCACCATAGATGCCGAACTGATGGACTCCGCGAACCTGCTGCCAGGGGAACGCGTCGACATCGTCGACATCGACAATGGTGCGCGTCTTTCCACCTATGTCATCGAAGGTCCCCGGAATTCCGGGGTCATAGGAATCAACGGTGCGGCGGCCAGACTGATCAGCCCCGGTGACCTCGTCATCATCATCGCCTACGCGATGGTGACGGACGAGGACTCGGCGAAGCTGGAACCCCGGGTCGTCTTCGTGGACGGGGAGAACAGGGTGACCGACCTCGGTTCGGACCCCGCGAACGTGCCGGCCGGTTCCGAACTGCGACGGGGGGACACGGTCGAGGGCTAGCACGGCGTGGGGCGGTGACCGGAAGCCGTCCGAATCCGGTCACCGCCGACGGTCCCGTCACGCCGGGGCGGGCACCTCCGGCCTGTGGGCGACCGCGGGCCCGGGCGCACGCTCCGGGCGCAGGGCGGCGAGCAGAGCGCGGTTCACGGTGTCCGGGTGTTCCAGGTAGCCGATGTGTCCGCAGCCGTCGATGACCTGGAACGTGGAGCCGGGGATGGCCGCGGCGATCTCCCGGCCGGCGGAGGGCGGGGCCAGGATGTCGTCGGCGAACGAGATCACGTGGCTGGGCGCCCGAACCCCCCGGTACGCGGTGAGCCGGTCCGGCATCGGGTAGAGCCCGCGCTGCGCACGCGCCGTCGCCTCGGCGGACGTGGACATTTCGAAGATCTCCAGCCAGTCCGTGGTCCGCCGGTCGTCCGACAGGCTCCGGCCCGACAGTTGCTGGAGCACCTGCATGACCGCCCGGTAGCTCGGCGGCAGCTCGATGCCGAGCTCCTCGATCTCGCGTTCGGCACGGTTCAGAGCCGTACTCATGGCATCACTGCGGCCGCGCGCCGCCATGAGGACGAGTCTGCCCACCAGCTCGGGGCGGGAGAGCGCCAGTTCGGCGGCGATGCGGGCGCCCAGCGAGGTGCCGACGACCGCGCACGGCCCGATTCCGAGGTGCTCGATCAGTGCGGCCGTATCGGCCGCCATGTCGTCCACGGTGAAATCGGGTGGGCTGTTGTCGGACGGGGAGACACCCCGGTTGTCGAACGTGACGACCCGGTGTCCCGCCGCGACCATCGCGGGGACCTGGTGCAGGTGCCACGCTCTTCCACTGCCTCCGGTGCCCATGATGAGAACCACTGGCACACCACTTCCGGTGTCCTGGTAATTCAGCCTGAATCCGTCGCGGATGATTTCGGGCATGCTCACTCCTCGTGCGGGCCGCGGGCGTCCACCCCGAACCGGCCTGTGTACAGCGACAATCGCTCCTGGGTAAAAGGCTTCCGCTTTCGACGGGCGGCGTTATGTGATGTCAGCGTTCGCATCCTCATGGCACAGACGGAAAGGACGATCACATGACGTCTGGCGGTAGCAATCGATTCTCGCGGGAAATAGCGGACCGTACCGGTGACGAAATTCCCGTCGTAGAGGCGGACCCTGACGGTCCCGAATGGCTCGCCGAGAATGCCGGGGCTCTGCGGTCGGCCGCACTGGAGAGCGGCGCGGTTCTGGTGCGAGGCCTGCGGATTTCCACTCCTGCGGATGCCGCGGCGGCGAGTCGTGCGCTCACCTCGGAACTGATGACCGAGGTGGAGGGCTTCGCTCCCCGCAAGGCGCTGCCCGGCGGGGTGTACTCGTCGTCGGAGTGGCCCCCGGACCAGCCCATGTGCATGCATCACGAGCTGACCAGCGCCCCTCGGTATCCGCAGTGGATGGTGTTCTCCTGCCTGAAGGCGAGCCCTTCCGGCGGCACCGTGTCCCTGGCCGACGCCGCGAAGGTGCTCGACTCCCTGCCGGCCGACGTCTCCGGGCCCTTCGAGCGGGAGGGTTGGCAGCTGGTCCGCAACTACGACCAACTGGTGGGGCCTTCCTCCGCGGGCGCCTTCGGCACGGCCGACCCGGAGGCCGTGGACCGGTACTGCGCTGCCCATGGCATCGACCTTCGGCGGTTGCCGGGCGGGGCCATGCAGACCCGTCAGACCCTGCCGGCCGTGGTGAAGCACCCGGTGACGGGACGCCTGTGCTGGTTCAACCAGATCGCCTTCCTCAACGAGTGGACAATGGACCCGTTGGTCCGCGAGTTCCTGGTGGGTGAGTTCGGCCCCGAGGGCCTGCCCTTCACGACGTTCCTCGGTGACGGGACTCCGCTGGATCCCTCCACCGTCGAAGTGATCAACGAGACGTACGACAAGCACGCGGTGCCGGTCCCGCTCCGCGACGGCGACCTGCTGCTGGTGGACAACATCGGCACCGCGCACAGCCGTGCCCCCTACAGCGGTGCGCGCGAGATCGTGGTGGGGCTGGGGGACCCGCTGCCCAGGCTGCCGGGGTAGTGCGCGGGGGGCCGGGCGGCGGGGGCGCCGGCCCGCCGCCCGTATCGCGCGGCACGACGGCGAGTTCATCGGTCCGGTCCGAAACTCAGCGTCCGGTAGGTGGTCACGTTGCCCGCCAGGGCGGAACACGCCTGAACGGCCCGCACGATCTTGCGCGACCGGTCAGGATCGGCGTTGTCGATCAGGATGCCGAGCGATGTCCCGCTGTGCGCGGCGACGACGCCGAGGCCACCGGCCTCCTCACAGATCGAGGTCATCCGCTCCAGGGTCCGCTTGGGGCGGAGGGCCTGGTTCATCTCCGCGCTGCGGGTGGCGACAGCCCCCACCTCCGAGAGGTCGCCGTCCCGTACGGCCACCGCGAGCCGGTCCAGGAGACGTGCGTACTCACGGTGTTCCGTAGCCGTGAACGGTTTGGGGATGCGGTTGAACGCGACGGTGTCGACGATGCCCCCCTCGTCGATGCCGACTACGGTCATCGAGGGCAGCGATCCGAGCGCCTCACGCAGCCTGACCCTGCGGTGGTCGTAGGCGACGATGCTGTCGTAGAGGACGCCGTCGGTCGGTTCGATCCTGCTGAGGTAGGACTCGATACGGCGGGGCGGCATCAGGATGCCGAGAGCGTTGCCCGCCGCCCGTGCGGTGGCGACCAGGTCCGCGGAGGAGCTGGCGAGTCCCTTGCCCTCGGGCAGCGCGCTGTCCAAGGCGAGGAATCCGCCCAGGGGAACGGGCAGCTCTTCCATGATCATCGAGATCAGGCGGGCCGCTTTGCGCTTGTGGTCCGGCACCACCCGTACCGTCGTCGACTCCGGGTCGGTGCGGAAGGTGGCAACGGTCCAGCGCGCGATGGGCAGCGTCACCAGGAAGTCGCCGTCTGTGCCCGGCAGGACGCCTTGAAGCAACTCGCCGAAGGTGCCGAACGCCGTACTGACGCCCGTCGTCCCCCGGTGGGACGGTCCGGCGTACCGAAGGTCGGTCGGCACGGCGGGATCGTTCTCGAGAGCATTCCGGGAAGGTGCCAACTCTGAACCCCAGTCGCGTGAATAGGAACGTTCGCAAGGTCCCGAGCTCACGGATCTCAACTGGGTGAGTGCTGCGGGAGGCGCTGTCCTGGCCCAACCGTGCCAGCGGGCGGTGATAGGTGTCAACGAGTTGCATCCCTCTCGCAAAGTGCCAGCTCACTGGCGGCTTCGCACCCCCGTCCCAGGGTGCGGAGCGGGCCTGGAGGCTCGGTAGGGTCGGCCGGGTGACAAACCATGGCGGGATACAGGAACAGGGTCCTCGGCCGGACAGGCCGATGTCGTTAGCCACGTCCGGCAAGGCGCTCCTGTGGGACGCGGCGCTGTGGGGGGCACTCGCGGGCGCGGGAGCGTGGGGGTTCTGGTTCGCCCTCCACCCCTCGGTGGTCCTGGACCTGGTACTGCCCCTTCTCGTGCTGGCGGTGGCCATTCCGGGGAGCCGCAGATGGCCGAGCGCCGGGGTGTTCGCGGCCAACGGGCTGTGCGCGCTGGGACTCGCCAACGAGTCGAACCCGGCCAACGCCTGGGCACTGGCCCTGGCGGCGATGACGTATCTGATGGGCACCCGGACGAAGGTGGGACGCGTCCCCCTGCTGGTGCTCACCTCGTGTCTCGCCATCGACCTCGCGCTGTGCGCACTGCTCGGGCGCGGCCCGGTGTGGTGGTTCTACGCGGTCACCGTGCTGCCCCTCGCCCTGCTGGTGCCGTGGCTCGTCGGCATCTACCAGCAGGCGCGGCGGGCACTGGTGTCGGGCGGCTGGCGGCTTGCGCAGAGTCTGGAGGAACAGCAGCGCTTCGTCGCCGAGCAGGCCAGGCTCCGCGAGCGGACACGCATCGCGGCCGACATGCACGACTCCCTCGGCCACGTGCTGAGCCTCATCGCGCTGCGGGCCGGCGCGCTGGAACTGTCGCCGACCCTGAGCGACCAGGACCGCCATGACATGGCCGAGCTGCGCCAGGCCGTTTCCGAGGCCGTCGACCACTTGCGGGAGACGGTGACGGTGCTCCGTGACGGCGGGGACGGCACGGGTCCCCAGGACTCCTCCGTCGAGTCCGTGGAGGAGCTCCTCGACCGGGCGAGCGCTTCGGGCATCGCGGTGAACCTGGTCCGGGAAGGCAACCGCCCCACGCTCTCCCCTCTCGTAGAGCACGCCGTGTACCGGGTGGTGCAGGAGTCGCTGACGAACGCGACCAAGCACGCCCCCGGCAGCACCGTGCACGTCCGGATCGTCCACGAGGGCGGACGCACGGAGGTCGGTGTGACCAACTCGGCGGCTCCGGCCGGCCCGTTGCCCGGTCTGGTACCGGGGAACCGGGGTCTCACGGGGCTGCACGAGAGGGTGAGCGCGCTCGGCGGTGCACTGCGGGCCGGACCGTTGGCGCAGGGTTTCCAGGTGACCGCCGTGATGCCCGACAGGATGAGCAGTACCCGGACGGATCTCCCGCAGCAGTCCCCGCCCGAGGCGGGGGCCGAGTCGACGCGCCGGATGGGGGACGCACGCCGCAAGGTCCGGCTGCGCTTCATGGCGGCGTTCGTCGCACCGGCCGCGCTCGCCCTCACGGTCCTTCCGGCCGCCGGGTATCTCGCCTATCAGCTGGCGACGTGCGTGCTGCACCCGACGGCCTACGCGGCCATCCACGTGGGGCAGGAGCGGGCGGAGTTCGCCGAACTCCTCCCCCTCCAGAGCTATCCGTATCCGTCGGACGCCGTGCGGTCGGTCCCCCGGCCGAGCGGCACCGACTGCGCGTTCTACCGGTCGAACGGAAACCTCCTCGACCAGGTGGACATGTACCGGCTCTGCTTCTCCGGCGACCGCCCGGGGCACGGCCGGCAGCAGGGCCTTGAGGTCGGTGTGCTTCTCGTCGTCGTCCTCGGTGAGGCCGGTGGCGACGGCGTCGACCCGGGCC
>NZ_JBHXFA010000010.1:0-3225 GCF_042724175.1 Streptomyces sp. NPDC127084 | reverse complement strand
ACCCGGTCCACACTAAACCCACACACCACATGTGGAAATTCCCCGCGATATCTATACCGGGCCCCCGCTGGGCCCGGACGTTCGACCTGCGGGAGGGCCCGGGGCACGCCGCCGGCCCCGGGCGCGGCCCGGCCGCCGGAAGGCTCCGGCGGCCGGGCCGTTCAGGCAGCCGGTCGGCTCAGGACCCCTGCGGCGCAATCCCCTTCAGCTTCGCGGCGAGTACTCCCCCGATCGTCGCGATGTGGGCGGGCACGGTCAGCATCTGCTCGTGCTCGGCGTCCACGGGGTGATCCTCGACAGCACCTGTCACGTGCGGCGCCCACGCGTGCGCCCCGACCCTGCCGGCGACCCGCTCCGGTATCCGGGTGGCCGTGAACAGCAGCATGTCGCCCTCGTACAGGCCGGGACGGTGCTGCGCCAGAAGACGGCTGTTGTTGATCCAGACGTCCTTCATGGCCAGCATCGTGCGTTCACCGACCGCCGCGAGCGGATGCTGGTTCTCCTGCAGGAAGCGCAGGTACCGCGAGATCAACGCGTCCCGGCCGGTGGTCAGCTCCGCCGCGTCGAAGTCGAACCGGGAGGCGGTGAGGTTGTCGACGAGCAGCCGGTCCTCCAGTTCCCGCAGAGTCTGTACCAGGGCCCCTTCCCCGGTCGTCCCGTCGGTGAGGTACGGATAGGCGTCCACCAGGGCGAGCAGCTCCACTTCCTTGCCCCGCGCCTGCAGTTCCACGGCCAGCGCGTGGCTCATGACGCCTCCGAAGGACCAGCCGAGAAGCCGGTAGGGGCCCTCCGGCTGGATCTCCAGGATCTGACCGAGGTAGTCCTCGGCCATCGCGTCGAGGGCGTCGGGCATCGTGCCCGGCGTGCTGAGCGCCCTGGCCTGGAGGCCGTAGACGGGTACGGCCGGGTCGAGGTGGCTGAGGAGACCCGCGTAGCACCAGGACATCCCGCCACCCGGGTGCACACAGAACAGCGGTCGTTCGTCGCCGGTGGTCCGCAGCGGCAGCATGGGGGCGAAGGAGTCCCGGGTGCCGCTGCGCTCCACCTCCCTAGCGAGGAGCGCCGGTGTCGGGGCCTCGAACAGGTTCCGTACTCCCAGGTCCGCCTCCAACTGCTCACGGATGATGGCGACGGCCCTGGTGGCGAGCATCGAGTGTCCGCCGAGTGCGAAGAAGTCGTCGTCGGGACCGACCTCCTCGATGGCCAGCAGTTCGGCGAAGACCGCGCAGATCCGCTTCTCCGCCTCGGTGGCCGCCGAGCGGGGGGCGGGCCGGTCCACCTCGATGGCCAGCAACGCGCGCCGGTCCAGCTTTCCGTTGCGTGTGAGGGGAAGCTCGTCCACCACCACGTACTCCGCCGGCACCATGTACTCCGGCACGGTACGCAGAAGCCGGGTGCGCAGCTCCGCCGCGACGGGCATGCGGTCCCTCGCCGGAGCGACGAACGCGACGAGCGAGACGCCGTTGCGGACGAGCACGGCCGCCGAGGACACCGCGGGGTCGGTACGGAGCACCGCCGCGATCTCGCCGGGCTCTATGCGGAACCCGCGGAGCTTGACCTGGTCGTCGGCCCTGCCCAGGTGATGCAACTGCCCGTCCGGTGTGCGGCGTACGAGGTCGCCCGTCCGGTACATCCGCTCGCCCTTCCCCCCGAAGGGGCAGGCCACGAACCGCTCAGCCGTCATACCCGCGCGCCCGCGGTAACCGCGTGCCAGCGCGGTGCCCGAGATGTACAGCTGCCCCGGCATTCCGGGGGGCACGGGCCGCAGCCATGCGTCGAGCACATGAGCGCGGACATTCGGCAGGGGGACGCCGATGGCGGGCGTGTCCGCCCATTGCGACGGGTCGGCGGGAAGGGATGTCGCCGTCACCACATGCGTCTCGGTGGGCCCGTAATGGTTGTGCAGGGCGGGGCGGCGTCCGGTCGCCCGGGAGAAGAAGCTCTGCACGGCTCCACGGGTCACCAGCGCCTCACCGGCCTGGGCGACATGACGCAGGGCGGGGAGTCCCTCGCCGGCTTCCAGCGCGGCGGAGCACACCGCGTCCAGGACGAGCGTGGGCGCGTACAGCTCGCCCACTCCGGCATCTCGCAGCCACCCGACGAGCCGGTGCGGATCACGGCGTACGTCCTCCGGGCAGATCGCGAGGGTCTTGCCGGACAGCAGGGCCGAGAGGATCTCCTGGGCTGAGACGTCGAAGCCGGTGAAGGTGAACTGGGCGGTCACGGTGCCCTCGTCAGCCGGGATCGCCCGGTGGTGCCAGTCCAGGAGGTTCCGGATGGCGCCGACCGTCATCTCGACGGCCTTCGGCTCCCCCGTCGAACCCGAGGTGTGCAGGATGTAGACCGGGTGGTCGGGGAGCAGGGGGCTTCCCCTGTCCGTGTCGTTCACGGGCATCGGGGACGCGGCGGCGAGCGCAGCCTCGTCGAGTGCCAGGACGGGGCCGGAGAACCTGTCGGCCAGGTCGTCGGTGGTCAGGACGACCGTCGGCCGAATGTCGTCGAGGATGAACGTGATCCGCCCCTGGGGCAGTTGCGGGTCGACGGGTAGGTACGCGGCGCCCGCCTTGAGGGCGGCGACGAGCCCGACGACGAAGTCCACTCCGCGTGGCAGGGCCAGGGCGACGACGGTGTCCGGTCGCGCCCCGTGGTCCAGCAGGAGCCTCGCCAGCCGGGTCGACCTGTCGTCGAGTTCCGCGTAACTGAGCGCCCGGTCCCCGTGCACGACCGCGGGTGCGTCCCCGCGTCCGCGGGCCTGCTCGGCGAAGAGGTCGGGCAGGGCGGCGGCCGGAGCGTCCACCGGGGCAGCGTTCCAAGCGCTGATCATGTCCTGCTCGTCGGGGAGCACGAGGCTGACCGCTCCCACTGCCAGCCGGGGGTCGCGGGTGACCTGTTCCAGCACCCACGTCAGCCGCCGGCTCAACCGCAGTGCGGTCTGCTCGTCGAATCGGTCGGCTCCGTACTCCAGGGCTCCGGTCAGCCCGTCCGGTTCGCCCTTGGCGGTGAGCAGTTCGGCGACCGACAGCAACAGGTCGAACTTGGCGGTCGCCGTGGCGGACTCCTGCGCTCCGATGACGAGGTGCCCACCGGCGGTGCGCGATCCGGTGTCGCCCAGGCCGCCCAGGTTGTTGAAGGTGAGCATGACCTGGTAGAGGGGGTGGCGGGAGAGTGAGCGTTCGGGGTTGACGATGTCGACGAGGCGTTCGAAGGGCAGGTCCTGGTGTGCGT
>NZ_JBHXFA010000009.1:0-73685 GCF_042724175.1 Streptomyces sp. NPDC127084 | reverse complement strand
GCGGCGGGGCGGGGGGCCGGGGCGGCGGCCCCCGCCCCCCCGCCCGCCCCCCGGACCGTTCAGACGCCCCGGACGAGCAGGAACGAGCAAGCCATGAGCCAGCTCCGGTCTCCCGGCCAGGCCACCGGAACCGCCCGGCGGATGCTGTCCGGGGCCGCGCGTGCCTCCGCGGTTCGGCTGGTGGCCGTCGCCGCCGCCGGAGTCGTCTCGGCGGGAGCCGCCATCGCGCTCCCGGCCGTACTGGGGCACACACTCGACCTGCTGCTCGACGGCGCCGCGAACGCGGGGTCGTGGCTCGCGCTCTGCGCCGCGCTGATCGTTGCCGACATGCTGAGCGACAGCGCGTCGGCACTGCTCACCGGGACCGTCAACGCCCGCTCCGCCGCCTGGACTCGCGGCCGCGCGCTGCGGCACCTACTGGCGGTCGGACCCCGCGGAGCAGCCCGATTCACCCCTGGTGACCTGGTGACCCGGCTGACCGGCAATGCGGCCGAGGCCGCCGTGGCCCCGGCCACCCTGGCGGCTGCCGTGCCGGCCCTCGCCCTGCCGATCGGCGGCCTGGTGGCTCTGCTGCTGATCGACGTATGGACGGCCGTCGCCTTCCTGGCGGGAGCGCCGGTGCTGGTGCTGCTGCTGCGCGCCTTCACCCGCGACACATCCGACGCGGTGTCCCGGTACCAGCGGGTCCAAGGCGATATCGCCACCCGGCTCGTGGAGGCGCTCGGCGGCGCGCGCACGGTCGCCGCAGCCGGTACACAGGAGTGGGAGCGCGCCCGGATCCTGGCGCCGCTGCCGGAGCTCGGACAGCGTGGACACCAGGTGTGGCGGGTCTACGGCACGGCCGTCGCACGGGGCGCGGTCCTCGTGCCGCTGCTGGAGACGGGGGTGCTCGCGGTCGGCGGACTGCGTCTCGCGGCCGGAGAGCTGACGGTGGGTGAGCTGCTCGCCGTGTTCCGCTACGCCGCCCTGGCCGCGGGTATCGGCGCGGTCGTGGGACAGCTCGGCGCGCTGGTACGCAGCCGGGCGGCGGCCCGCCGTACCGCGGAGCTGCTGACCGTACCCGCCATGGCGTACGGGACCCGCGGGCTCCCCGAAGACGGCCCGGGACGGCTGGAGTTCCGGGACGTCACGGTGGTACGGGAAGGGCGCCCGGTGCTACGGGACGTGAACCTGGTCGTGCCCGGCGGTGCCACGCTCGCCGTGGTCGGACGCTCCGGCGCGGGCAAGACGGTCCTGGCCGAGCTGGCCGGACGGCTCGCCGATCCCGACACCGGGACCGTACTGCTGGACGGCATACCCCTGTCCGAGCTCGAACGGCAAGCACTGCGAAGGGACGTGGGCTACGCCTTCGAACGTCCCACGCTGTTCGGCGCGACGGTGGCCGACGCCCTGGCCTTCGGCCCGTACGAGCCGGGCGAGCCCGCGGTGACGGCCGCGGCCCGCGCGGCCGGCGCCGATCCGTTCGTCCGCCGCCTCCCCACCGGCTACGCCACCCCGCTCGGCGACGCCCCGCTCTCCGGAGGCGAAGCCCAGCGTCTCGGCCTGGCACGGGCCTTCGCCCACGCGGGCCGGCTGCTGGTGCTGGACGACGCCACTTCGAGCCTGGACAGCGTGACCGAACGCCAGGTCGTCCGCGCCCTGCTGCACGAGGTCCGCCCCGGCACCCGTGTGGTGATCGCCCACCGGGCGTCGTCAGCCGCCCGCGCCGACCTGGTGGCCTGGCTCGACGGCGGCCGTATCAGAGGCGTCGGGCCGCATGCCGCGCTGTGGGCGATACCGGAATACCGGGCGGTGTTCGCGGCGGCGGCCGCTGACGGCGAGCGCGACGACGCGCACCCGCGGGCAGCGCGATGACGGGCCAGGGGGGTGCCCCGGTGACGGCGACGAAAGCGGGGGACGGGGAAGCCGTCCGCCCGGGAGCCGCTGGGGCGACGGCGGCGCGGGGGGCCGGGCCCGATGGCCGCCGCAGTACCCGCCGCAGCACCGGGAGGGGAGCGCTGCGGCGGGTACTGGGCCGGGCGGTTCCGTTTCTCGCGCCGCGCCGGCGGGTGCTTCTGGGACTCGCCGGCTGGTCGCTGCTGGAGTCGGGGCAGACCTTTCTCGGCGGATACGGCGTGGCCAAGGCGCTGGACGGCGGCTTCCTCGCCGGGCGGCCGGGGGTCGGTCTCGGCTGGCTGGCGGTGGCCGCCGTTGCTGTGGTCGCGGGCGGGGTGGCCACGAACCGGATGTTCCACCGGCTGGCCGAGCTGGTGGAGCCGCTGCGGGACGGGCTGGTGCGCCGGGTCGTCACCGGCGCGCTGGGGGGCCTCTCGTCCGGAGCCGGGGACCGTACGGCGATGTCCAGGCTGACGCACCAGACGGAGGCTGCCCGGGACGGGTTCGCCGGGCTGGTGCTGGTCCTGCGGTCGTTCGTGTTCACCGCCGCGGGTGCCCTGCTGGGCCTGCTGGCTCTCGCGCCCGCGCTGCTGCTGGTGGTGCTGCCGCCGCTGGCCGTCGGCCTGGTGCTGTTCACCGCCGCGCTCGGGCCGATGGCCGCGCGGCAACGGGAGTTCCTGCACACCGATGAGCAACTCGCCCAGTGCTTCGCCGAGATCGTGCCGGGGTTGCGGGACGTGGTGGCCTGCGGTGCGGAGGAACGAACGGTCGGGACGGCGGAGGAGCTGATCGACGCCCAGACCCGGGCGGCGCGTTCGCTCGCGCGCTGGGCCGCCGTACGCACCCTCGCGCTCGCGCTGTCCGCGCAACTGCCGATCGTGCTGCTGCTCGCCGCCGCTCCCTGGCTGCTGCGCCAGGGAGTCACCGCGGGAGCGCTGCTCGGGGCGCTCACCTATCTGACGCAGGCGCTGCTGCCGGCCCTCCATACGCTGATGACCGGGCTGGGCGCGGCCGGCACCCGGCTGCTGGTGATCCTCGACCATCTCACGGGCAGCCCCCGACCCAGGAGCGGTCCCGACGGGCCGGCCGACGCGGATGGGGAACGGCTACCGGTGGCGCGCGCTCCGCGGCTGGAGCTGCGGTCGGTGTCCTTCGCGTACGGCCCGGGCGCCCGGCCCGTCGTGGACGCCTTGGACCTTGTCGTGGAGCCCGGTGAGCACCTGGCCGTGGTCGGGCCCAGCGGTATCGGCAAGTCCACGTTGTTCGCCCTGGTCGCGGGGCTGCTGGAGCCGGACGACGGGGACATCCGGCTCGACGGGGTGCCGGTGCGGCAGTGCCCCGGCCGGTACGCGGCGGCGTACACACGCGCTCTGATACCGCAGGAGGCCTATGTGTTCACGGGCAGCCTGCGCGAGAACCTCCTGTACCTGTGCCCCGGTGGCGCGTCGTCCACGGCGGTGGAGTCCGCCGTGGCCGCGATCGGCCTCGAACCCGTGGTGCGGCGGCTCGGCGGTCTTGACGCGCCCGTCGGACCGGGGGCCCTGTCCCAGGGCGAGCGGCAGCTCATCGCACTGACCCGGGCGTATCTCTCGCCTGCCCGGCTGGTGCTGCTGGACGAGGCGACCTGCCACCTGGACCCGGCCGCCGAAGCCCGCGCCGAACACGCCTTCGCCGCCCGCCCCGGCACCCTGATCGTGATCGCCCACCGCCTCACCTCCGCCCGCCGGGCCTCCCGTGTCCTGGTCCTGGACGGCGTACACGCCATCTCCGGATCCCACCAGGACCTGCTGGCCCGTTCGGAGTTGTACCGGGACCTGGTGGGGCACTGGGAGGCCGAGACCAGCCCTGCGACAGGGTCGGAAGCCGGGACCGTACGGGCCAAGGACACCTGAGCGTCACTGCCCACCCCGGGCCCTGAGCCCCGGGCCCGAGCCGTGAGGGCTTGGGCTCTGAGTCGTGAGCCGGGCTCGGAGCCTTTGCCCGCGCCTTGATCCGTGCCCCAGGCCCTGAGCGGGCCCTGAGTGGGGAGGTCCCGAGCCTGAGCTCCTGAGCCGTACTGGGTGCCCCAGGCCACGAGCCCGTGAGCCGGGAGTCCCGAGGCCTGAGCCGTGACCCGGGCCGTGACCCGGGCCTGAAGCTGCCCTGAGCCCCCGGGCTTTGAGCCGTGAGCCCTTGAGCCCTGACCTGGACCCGGAGTCCCGGGCTCGTGAGCCCCCAGGCCCTGAGCCGTCCCAGAGGCCCTGGCTCGAGGCGTGAGCCTGAGCCTCGTGGGGCTCCAGGCCGTAAGCCCCCAGGCGCCTGAGCCCGTGCCCTGAGCCCCGTCAAGCTAGGGCTGGGCCCCCGGGCCCCGGACCGGGGGCCTGAGGCTCGGAATCCCAGGCCCAGGCCCAGGCCCAGGCCCAGGCCCAGGCCCAGGCCCAGGCCCAGGCCCAGGCCCAGGCCCCGGGCCTCAGACCCAGCCCGCGTGCTGCGAGATCCGAATCGCGTCAACGCGGTTCCGGGCACCCGTCTTACGGGTGATCGCGGACATGTAGTTGCGTACGGTTCCCCCCGACAGATGCAGGCTGCGTGCGATCTCGGCGATGGTCGAGCCCTCGGCTGCCAGCCGCAGCACGCTCAGCTCGCGCGGTGTCAGCGGCATCTCGGCTGCCTGGAGAAACCCGAAGGCGAGCGACTCATCGATGAAACGTTCCCCCTCAGCGACTCGCCGGATTCCTTCGAGTAAACGCTGAGGACCGCCGTCCTTGCTGACGTACCCCAGTGCGCCCGCGTCGAAGGCGCGCCGTAGCAGACCGGGCCGGGAGCCCGTCGCGAGTACCAGCAGTGCGGCGCCCATCCCGGTGATGCGCCGGGCGAGTCCGGCCACCGTGCCGAGCATCGTCGACCCCGGGCAGTCGACGTCTACGACGCAGACGTGGGGCCGCAGCGACTGTGCCTGTATGACCGCGGAGCGCCAGGAGGAGGGGATGACCTCGAAGTCGCCCTCCTTCCCCAGCAGCGCGGTCAGCGCCGATCGCATCAGGCTGGTGTCGTGCACGAGCAGTACCCGTATCAACCCCGTCGCCTCCTGTCGCGTGTGCACGGAGCCCCTTTGCGCCGCACACATCCGGTCATTCAGTCGTACAACCGGTGCCCCGTGCCGCGGTGGCTAGTCGGTCCTGGGGAGGCACGGGAGCGCACGCCCCCCACTCTGTGCGCCGGGGCGTGCGCAGGCGTGCCTCCAGCGCGCGAACACGCATACGGGCGCCCCCCTTCGGATCGCGCAGGTCACATCTCCAGCGCGCCGGCCATGGCGCGCATCCCGAGCGGCAGGCGCGACAAGACGTAGGTCACGATGGTGTGGACCGAGGCCCGCAGAGTGAACCGAGCCGATCCGGCTGGTCGTTGAACTCGTCGCGGTAGGTGAAGACAGGGGGTCGGAAATGGGTGGGGGCACGCAATCAGGTGGTTCGTCCCGGTCTGACGAGGAGTGGGACCGGTTTCTTCGCGAATCGGTGGAAGGGGTCGCCGACGCGCCCAAGGAGGAGTCGGCGCGTGCCCGCGAGTCGGCCGCCCGTCTGCGCTCGGCACCCGAACGGCCTGAGGGCTGGCGAGTCCATACACCTGTGGAGCGCGGGGGGTCCAAGGGCTGGTACATGGTCGCGATGCTGGCGGCGCTGGTGCTGCTGGCACTGGCGTTCGCCCCTGCGTCGATCACGGGTCTCTTCGGCAGCGACGGCTCGGACTCGAGCCCTCTCGCCGACGAGACCGCCCGACCAGACCGGGCGCCCGAGGCGGATACGGCCGGGCGCCCCAGCCTGGAGGAACCATTCCGCGGTTCACCCGCGGCACAGTGGGCGAACGGCGTGGCGGGGATCACCGTGCCGCGAGCCGAGGCCGTCGGCTGGATGGGCGCGGCGGAGGTCGAGAAGGCTCTCGCCCGCAGCCGCGACTTCCTCGTGGCCTCCAGCCTGGACCGCGGGGTGCTGCGGGGTGAGCGACCGGACAAAGCCGTCGCGTTGATCAACCCGCATCAGGAGGACGTGCAGGCGTTGCTGCGGACCGCATTCACGGCGCCGGGGAAGGAGAGCGACCCGCTGCTGCTTTTCAGCCGCTTCGAGCCGTCGCGTACAAAGCTGGTGGGCGACGAGATCAAGACCCGCGGGCGGCTCACCTACCAAGAGGGCGAGCGCGGCGCGCTGCGGGTGACCGCCGATGTCACCTTCGTCTACCCGGTCACCCGGGTGGGCGCGGACGGCGACGACGAGGTCGTGCGCACGATCGTCCGGCGCGAGTTGGTTTTGAGCTGGGACGACCCCGCCAAGGTGGTCACCGAGCCGGGAACGTTCTCGATCGTGTCGTACAAGTACCACGTGACCAACGGCGGATGCGGCGCCCCCACCGGCTACCTCGCCCCGCCCTTCGGCACACAGGCCGCAGACGCCACGGCCGGCACCGAGATCGACCCGTACGACCGCAGCAAGCCGGTCGACGGGCCCGGACCGGCGACGGACGGCGCGTGCGAGAAGGCCACGCGGTCCTGACCCGCTCGCGCGCCGCCGAGGACGCATGGGTGCCGGGGCCTACGAGCGCGGATCAGCCGAGCGCGGCGGAGCTGTGCCGGCTTCGCCGGGCGGACGTACTCAAGTAGATCGTCTACTTCAAGGTCGCTGGCTCGGTACAGCGTTCGCCAAGTGGTGATGTGCTGGTCGGCGAGCCAATCCCGCACCTCGGTGGGTCCAATGTGATCCGAGTCGGCTGGCCGGCCGATGGCGTGTGCGAGGGCGCGGGAGTGGATGCCAGAGACCAGTAGGTGGCGGGTTTGTTGTCACGCTTGCAGTGTTGCTGTCACGAGCCATAGTCCGATCGCTGTGGCCGATGCGCCCGCGATCCGCAGTGCGCGTCCTCCGTGGCGCCAGTCGGTCACCAGCAGGGCCCCCACCGCACCGGCCACGTGAAGGCCCGCCGTGGTGACGAGGATGCCCAGTACGTACCCGACTTTGCCTTCCTGCGACGCGTATTCGAGGCCGTGAGCCGATCCGTGGCAGAGGCCGAAGACGGCTACCGCGGCGGCTGCGGCCGCGGTGGTGACCCGCAGGCGGAAGGCGATGGCGAGGCCGAGGAGCACGACGGACATCGCGATGGCCACTTCCGTGCCGGGAAGTTCGATGCCGGCCAGGCCGGTTGCGCTTCCGACGGCCATGGCGGCGACGAAGCCGGCTGGTACCAGCCACAGGGCGGATCGTTTGCCCAGCTGGGCGCTCCACGCTCCCACTGCCACCATCGCGGTGGTGTGGTCCCACCCGGTCAGTGGGTGCAGCCAGCCCGAGCCCCCACCGAATCCGTGGGCCAAGACGACGTCAGTGATGGTTCCGCTCATCAGTCAGTGCCCCTTCTGCTTGTCGGTTTCGGTTTCGGCTTCGGCCAGGGCAGCGGCCTTGCTGCCGCGGTGTGCCCGAAGGATCTGTCGCAGGGCGATGACCGCCACGACGGTCGGGAAGAGTGCGGTGTACATGCCCGAGAAGTAGCTGTAGTCGCCGCCGTCCTGCAGCATTTTGACGACGGGGAAGACCACCAGGTGCGTCGGTTCCCCAATGATCATCCCCACGATGAGGAACCACAGGACGAAGTTGCCGAAGGCACCTCCGTGCCACAGGCTCCACGCCGCGAAGACCCAGACCACCATTCCGAAAAGCCCGATGAACGTGGTGAACGGCCCATCCGGCCACGGCTCCCCGGTGATGCCTGCGACGCCCTGGTTGAAGTGCGTCAGAGCCTCCTCTCCCACGTGCGCGTAGAACAGGGCGAGCATCAGGAGAAACAGCGGCACGTGGTACGCGGGATCGGCAGGCCGCCGCGAGGTGGTGCGGCGCCAGCCGATCATCCCGCCGACCATGGAACCCACGACGACCGTGACCGGCAGCATGCTTCCGGCCTGGCGGAAGAAGGTCACTCCGTATACCGCGACCAGAGCCACCAGGAGCACGCTCCACAGATTGCGCTGCCTGTCGGTGAGCGGTCGCGGCGCCTCGACGGCTTCTACCGCCTTCGGTTTCAGAAGGCGCTGGACCAGCACGGCAACGGCAAGCAGCTGACCGGCTGTCGCCGCGACACCGGCCGCGGAAACAGCCGGACGGGACCAATCGGCCGACGGGGCCAGCGTGAGGAAGACCAGGCCGTCCGCAGTCGCGAACAGTGCTGTCCACCACACGGCTGTGCTCGCGCCGGGGAGACGGCGGCCCAGCAGATATCCGCCGAAGAGCATCACCGTGACGGGTACCACGACGAAGGCGATGAACCAGGTGTTGCCGTCCAGCGGGCCCTCCGCCCAGTCGGCGGCGCGCCCGAGCCGCTCGCCGTAGTTCATGTTGAACCGGGCGGTGTCCGCCGCCAGCATGAGGACGATCACCAGAATGTACGGCCCGGTGGCGCTGGCCGCCTTGTCGGCCCGGACGCGGGCACCCAGAACGATCGCGGCGACACCGAGCAAGCCGGCGGCGAGGGCAACTGTGCCACCAGCGGAGGCAAGAACCCCCGCAGTGGCGGTGGTGACAACGGCGACTGCCGTTCCGCGGGCGCCCAGACGTGTGTCGGAGAGAGGGAATGAAGTCTTCGAAGCAGCCATGCGTGGGACGGTAAGCACGCCGACCTGTGTTATTCAATGCTGATGAATAAATCGCGTGGGCGTCCTCCCGGCCGCTCCGACACCCGTGCCCGCATCCTGGCCGCAGCCCGGGAGTC
This sequence comes from Streptomyces sp. NPDC127084, assembly GCF_042724175.1. Taxonomy (NCBI): domain Bacteria; kingdom Bacillati; phylum Actinomycetota; class Actinomycetes; order Kitasatosporales; family Streptomycetaceae; genus Streptomyces; species Streptomyces sp. NPDC127084. The sequence continues at coordinate 65,090 of NZ_JBHXFA010000009.1, read as the reverse complement.
GTTCCTGCGGCACGGCTACAACGCCACGACCATGCGCGCCGTGGCGGAGTCGGTCGATGTGGATCCAGCCCTGATCAGCTACTACTACGGCACCAAGCAAGGACTGTTCGGCTCCGCCATGTCGCTGGGCATCGCTCCCGGCCAGGTGATCGACCGCGTCTTGCGCAGCGAGCCCGAGCGGTTGCCCCAGGCCATCCTCCAAGCCGTACTCACGGTCTGGGACAACCCCGACATAGGGCGGCCTCTCACCTTGCTGGTTACCCAGGCGCAGCGCGACCCCGCACTCCAGCGCACCTTCGGGGAGTACGTCCAACGGGAACTGATCGGCCGCCTCGCGGCCCACATCGGCGGCCGGGACGCCACGGAACGGGCCAGCGGCATGCTGACCGTGACACTCGGAATGATCATGAGCCGGTATGTGCTCAAGCTGCACCCCCTGGCCAGCATGGAGCCCCAGCGCGTACAGCAGCTCCTGACCCCCAGCCTGACTGCTGCCCTCCATCAGCCCGGCACACCCCGCACGCGCGGGCGATGAATTAAGCCGCCGCCGGCGGTCCTGATCGCGGAGACCCGCCACAGGCGGCGATTTTCACCCTGGAACGGCAGGTCAAGGGGCCGGTACGGCGGTCGAGCGCGCGACGGGTCCGCCCCGCCCGCCCCCCCGCTGCGCGGCTGTCGCCGGACCGGCCCCATCGGTGACCGCGTCGTCACGCCGGGCGCCACGCCCTGGGTCACCCTCGAACCGCGAGGACGCGTCCAGGGCGCCATCCGTCACAGTGGTGGGCTGCCTCTTCCTCGTAACCGAACCGTACGGTACGGTTCGGTTATGGATAAAGTCAGCAAGGCCGCGGAGAGGCGGCAGCGGATCCTCCGGGCAGCCGGGGCTGTCTTCAGCGAACACGGATACGCGGGAGCGTCGATGGCGCAGATCGCGACAGCCGCCGGGGCGTCGAAGGAGACGTTGTACAGCTATTTCGGCGACAAGCTCGGCCTGCTGCGCGAGGCCCTGACATCGCTCGTCCAGGCTCCCGATCGCACAGCCAACCTTGCTCTCTCAGCGGAACCGGCATCACCAGAAGAGTTCGAATCGCTGCTGGGCGACATCGCGCAGGCCTTGGTGGCGGACCTCATGCAGCCCGCCTACCTCGCGCTCGCCCGGGTCGTCGTCGCCGAGACACCCCGGAATCCCGGCCTGGCGGACCAGTTCAAGGCCGCCGTCGCGGACCGGGCCATCGGTGAAGTGGCGGCAGTCCTGAACGCCGGCAGGGAACGCGGTCTCGTCGACCCCGCCATCGATACGGAACCGGCGGCGCGAGCCCTGATCGGATCCCTGCTTACCTACGTCCTGCTCGACGGCCTGCTGCGCCACCCGTCCGAGATCCAGCCCCCCGCCGCTGACGCCATCCGTGCACAAGCGGCCCTCTTCCACCGCGCCATCCGCGCACCCCGCCACCCGGACCAGGAGATCCCATGACCGACCGCATCACCAACCCCACGCCCGCACGCGCCGCCGACAAGGACATCAGGACCAGCTGGACCCGTGCCCGACTCATCGAGCCCTCGGCCTCCGGCTTCGTGCACATAGGTGCCAGCAGCGGAGCCTGGCGCACCCCCGTGGTACTCCCTCGGGCGCGGCGCCGGAAGATCCTGGACGCGATGCATGTGGCGGCCGCCGAACTGCTGAGCGACCCGCGTGTCACTCGCGCCGACGTGTTCGAGGCGTTCATCCGCCCGCCCGGCCGACGTCCGCACGGCCCGGGCCGGGATGTACCGGACGCGGACTTCGACGCCGTCCTTCTCGTCGAGACCACCGACGTTCACGGCGCCGAGGAAGTCCTCCGCGAGGCCACCGTCACCGGGCTGCAGGCCGAGCTCGACCGGACGGCTCAACGGTCGCTGGTGTTCGCAGGGTCCAACGCCCGCCGCATCGCCCGGGTTGACCACGAACGGCAAGGCGTCTTCCTGTTCAACTACTTCTCCGCGGACGACGTCGACACCAACCTGTACGCCTGGCAGTACACCGCAGGCTGGTTCCAGGACGAGACGGGCCTGGACAACTCGACCGTCCTGCAACCCACCGAGTCCGGCAAAGCCCCCTACAGCCTGGTCAACCACTGTCGATGGGACCATATGAGTGACGTCATGCCCTCACTCGTGTTCAAGCCCAGCTTCCGCAAGTTCGTCCTGCGCACCTTCGCCGAGCACCGGGTGGCCGCACGCCCCATCTTCTACAGGCTGCACCGGGCAAACTGACGCGCTTTCATGCCTCACGCCGAGGCGACGCCCGGCTCACGCCGCCCGTGACGCGGTGTGACTCCCCGCTTCCGGCCGACGGTGCCCGCTGTCGCCGCAGCCGGAAGCGTGACCAGGCGACGACCGCGCGCCTCGGTCAGCCCGCTTCGCTCGAACCGAGTGCGGCGGCCCGCCTTACCAGCCAGCCGCGATGTCGTCCCAGTCCGAGCCGTGCATCCACAGACTCTCGGCAGCCTCTCGCAGCAGTGTCGGCTCGTCCGGCCGTTGCAGGAGCGCCGGCCGATAGGCCAGGTTCCGGATCCAGACCGGCAGGTGGCCATCGACCCCATGAGGGCTGAGCTCATGGAGCATGGCGAGGATCGATTCAGCGTCGGCGAAAGTCAGCTCCTCGACGAAGTAACGCTCACGGTACTCAAGTCGGCACTCCGGCGTGGATCGGTACTCGTCTCCGTAGAGGCACCCGGCGTGCTCAGTCAGAGTGCGGTGCATGACCTTGAGGGTACGACTCCCTGGTACGCCGGACAGTGCCCAGGCGACATGAAGGCGACACCCGGTTCATCGCGAAGCGGGATGAGCGGTGTTACAGCAGTGTCGGCGAGTTTGGGGCGAATGACCCGCATCGCCACCACCCGCAACACCACTGCACGCCGCCTGCGCAATGTCGGCCTGCGACTGCTCGGCCACACCGGCTTCCGCACCAAGCTCGCCACCGAACTTGCCGAACTCAACTACCGGTGAACCGAATGGCCAGGGGACCGAATCAAGACACCCCATGACCGACACACTGACCGCGACCGTGCCGACACACGGCAGCCAAGGTCCGCGCTTCGGACCCGGCCCGGTCAAGTTCCGCCGTCGCCATGAGTGTTCTGACCGGTGTCGTCCTCGCCCTCGCGTCGCGGGCCCGGGAACAGGCCTGGGCGGTCTCGGGGATCAGCCCCAAGTGCCCGTCGTCCTCCCCCGCGCGGGGGAGGAGGCCAAGTCCACCGGCGGACGCGGAACCGCGAGCAGCGAGGTGAGCATGGGGGTGCCAAAACTCCCCGGCGAAGGGAAAGACCCAGATGAGCCCCAACCGCCCCCAGGCCACCGTCCACGTGCCGCGCAGCGTCAAGTGGGTGGCGTACGCCATCCCTTTGTGTGTCCTGCCGTCGGGGGTGTGGCGCATCGCGCTCGTCGCCGGGTGGCCCGACTGGTACGGCGGGCACGACTGGCTGCCGGGAGAGCGGTCGTACGTGCTCTCGCTCTCACTGGTCGCCGAGTGTCTGGCGCTGCTCGCCCTGGGGCTTGTCCATCCGTGGGGCGAACGGCTGCCCGCCTGGGTCCCCTACGCCGGAGGCCGCGTGCTGCCAGTCCGCGCGGTTGTCGTCCCGGCCTCCGTCGGAGCTGTGCTGGCCACCGCCTTGGCCGCGTACGCCACCCTGAACCACGTGTTCCAGTTCGTTGCCCCGTTGAACAACACCGGTGAGGCGTTGCCCAGCAGCGGCCCGGGGGCGTGGGCCCTGTGGGCCTGCTACACCCCGATCCTCGCCTGGGGGCCGCTGCTGGGAGTGGCAACGCGGGCCTACTACCTGCGCCGGACCCGAGGTGAGGCTCTTGCGGCGGCCACCCCCCCGCCAGGGGGTGGCATCACAGATCGCGAAGCGCTGAACTCAGGCCGGGCATGCTGACACGGCGTACGCGGCAGTCTCCGACTTCCCCGGACACTCTGCCCAGCCGAGGAAAGTCGCCCCGTCGAGATTCTTGATCTCGCAGAGCCGGAACCGTTCTCACCGGAAACCCGCCGCCGATGGCGAGTACGTCCCCACCACGACCAGCCCGACACCGGTCCCCGGGCAAACCGGAATGATGCCGCTCAGACGACCGAAGAGATCGGGTCGCCCGCTACGTGTCCGTCCGAGCGGCACCAGGACCATCGGTTCGGGCCCGGCTGATGAGCCGGTACGCGTCGGTCAGCAGATCGGGGGCGAGCCGGCGGTGAATCCTGGCCAGCGGCGGCCAGATGCGCGAGGCCAACCGGCGGTCGTAGCGGATGAACGTGGCAAGGGAGACGTGTTCGTCGTCGGCCTGGACGACCAGGTCCCCGGTCAGGAACCAGGATTGAGCCTCAAGTCTGATCCAGTCGTGGCCGCGAGCCGCGATCCGCCATCCTGCCACCCGGTCAGGTGACGCCCTGAGCCGCAGGCGGAGCAGGGCCCTCCAGACGAACTGCCCTCCGAGGCCCGCCACGTCCTCGAACATGACCCTTGCCCACTGCTCCGGTGACGTGCCCGCTTGCCCGCCGGCCAGATGGAAGAGATCGGCGTAGTCGGAATCGGTCAGGGTGCTGAGGGCGCGAATCCGCTGCGGGATCGGCTGCTGTTGGCGGACGGCCGGGACGGAAGCCGTGCCTGTTTTCGAGTCATGCCCTGGTTTGGCGGCCATAGCCCCTCCTTGTGGTCTGACGCGCAGTAGTGTGAAACACTAACCTACATGCATGTACGTATGTAAGTGAGTGGGATGGTGATGATGATCCGGAAGTCGGCGGTGGTTCGCCGGACGCAGGCAGACCGGCGGGCCCAGACCAGATCCGCCCTGCTGGAGGCCGCGGCGCGCGGGCTGTCCACGTACGGGTACGCCAATCTGGTCCTGGACCGAGTGGCCGCAGCGGCGGGCTATACGCGCGGCGCCCTGTACCACCTGTTCGCCGGCAAAGAAGAACTCGCGCTCGCGGTGGTGGGGTGGGTCGAGGAGACCTGGGAGGCCGAGGTGGGCGGTCTCGTCGACGCTGAATCCGACCCCGTCGAGGCGCTGCTGGCGCTGGCGCGGGGGCACGCCGTCTACTGCCGCCGCGACGTGGCCAACGTCATGATGACCTTGAGAGTCGAGTTCGCGGGCCAGGACCATCCGGTCGGCCGGGCGATCACGGACATCGTCAGCCGGTTGGAAGCCGACTGTGCCGACCTGATCGCTGCCGGTCGTAGCAGCGGTGCCATCCCGCCGGGGCCGCCGCCCGCCGAGACGGCGTCGGCCTATCTCGGTGTCATCGAAGCGGTCGGGATCCAGCTCGCCGATCGTGCTCCCCACGATGTCGAACTCGCCCAGAGGGCCGTCCGAGGCTTGCTCAACCTGCCACCCGTCCAGGAGACCCATGAATGAGACCTCCCGACACCACGTCCCCGTCGTGTCGCTGAGGGATCCACAAGTTCAACGCCCGGGCACCTTGGTCGTCAGGTGGCTACCAGATCCACAGTGACGGGGAAGGGGCTGGCAGCCTTGATCGCGCCGGTGAACTCGCCAGTCCCTGTAGGCCTTGGCCGCGAGGTCGAGAACGTAGGTGTAGATGATGGAGACACCGGTGGCGGCCTGTTCCACCCGCCAGTAGAAGGGGATGCCGGCCTTGGCGTACTGGTCCACCTCCACAATGCGGTCCCTGATTCGGCAGATGGGCGGGCTTCGCCGTCAGGGTGCAGGTGTTGTGAGAGGCTGGGCTGATGAACCGGCTGGCTGGTGTGACCTCGCCTTATCTGCTGCAGCACGCTGACAATCCGGTCGACTGGTGGCCCTGGACACCGGAGGCTTTCGAGGAAGCGAGACGACGTGACGTCCCTGTCTTCCTGAGCGTCGGCTACAGCGCCTGCCACTGGTGCCATGTCATGGCGCACGAGTCCTTCGAGGACGAGGCCACCGCCGCGTATCTGAACGAGCACTTCGTGCCCGTCAAGGTGGACCGCGAGGAGCGCCCCGACGTGGACGCGGTGTACATGGAGGCGGTGCAGGCGGCGACCGGGCAGGGTGGCTGGCCCATGTCCGTGTTCATGACGCCGGACGGGGAGCCCTTCTACTTCGGCACCTACTTCCCGCCCGAGCCCCGGCACGGCATGCCGTCGTTCCGGCAGGTGCTCGAAGGCGTGCACGACGCGTGGAAGGAGCGGCGGGACGAGGTCGGGGAGGTCGCCGGGAAGATCACCCGCGATCTGGCTGCGCGGCGGCTCGACCACGGGCTCGACCGCGGGGTCCCGGGGGATGAGGAGGCCGCCGCCGCGCTGCTGAGTCTGACCCGGGACTACGACGCGGTGCACGGCGGATTCGGCGGGGCGCCGAAGTTCCCACCTTCGATGGTGGTCGAGTTCCTGCTGCGGCACTACGCGCGCACCAGCGCCCAGGGAGCTCTGGAGATGGCCGCCGACACCTGTGAGGCCATGGCCAGGGGCGGGATTTACGACCAGCTCGGTGGGGGGTTCGCACGGTATTCGGTGGACCGGAGCTGGGTTGTGCCCCACTTCGAGAAGATGCTCTACGACAATGCGCTGCTGTGCCGGGTCTACGCCCATCTGTGGCGGCTGACCGGCAGTGAGCAGGCCCGGCGGGTCGCCCTGGAGACAGCGGACTTCATGGTGCGGGAACTGCGCACCGCCGAAGGCGGCTTCGCCTCGGCGCTCGATGCCGACAGCGCCGTCGACCATGAGAGCGAACGGCATGTGGAAGGGGCGTACTACGTCTGGACGCCCGGGCAACTGACCGCGGTGCTGGGCGCGGAGGACGCTGAGTTCGCCGCGCGGTACTTCGGGGTGACCCAGGAAGGCACCTTCGAGGAAGGCGCCTCCGTGCTCCAACTGCCGCAGGACGGGCCCGCCGAGGATGCCGCGCGGGTCGCCTCCGTGCGGCAGCGGCTGCTCGCCGCCCGTGAGCGGCGGCCGAGGCCGGGGCGGGATGACAAGATCGTCGCCGCCTGGAACGGTCTCGCGATCGCCGCGCTCGCCGAAGTGGGCGGCTACTTCGACCGGCCAGACCTGGTCGACCGGGCCACGGAGGCGGCAGACCTGCTCGTACGGCTGCACCTGGACACCGGCGGGCGGCTGCTGCGGACCTCCATGGACGGCCGGGCCGGTGCCAACGCGGGTGTGCTGGAGGACTACGCCGATGCCGCCGAAGGCTTCCTCGCGCTGGCGTCAGTGACCGGCGAGGGGGTCTGGCTGGAGTTCGCCGGGCTGCTGCTGGACGGGGTGCGGGACCGCTTCACGGGATCCGAAGGGGAGCTGTACGACACCGCTGACGACGCCGAGCGGCTCATCCGGCGCCCTCAGGACCCCACGGACAACGCCGCGCCTTCCGGCTGGACCGCCGCCGCCGGCGCCCTGCTGTCGTATGCGGCGCACACCGGCTCCGAGCCGCATCGCACCGCCGCCGAGCGGGCGCTGGGGGTGGTCAAGGCGCTGGGTCCGCGGGTGCCCCGCTTCATCGGCTGGGGGCTCGCAGTCGCCGAGGCGCTGCTGGACGGGCCGCGTGAGGTCGCCGTGGTCGGGCCGAGGTCGGACCCTGCGACGCGCGCACTGCACCGCGCCGCGCTGCTCGGCACCGCTCCGGGCGCGGTGGTCGCGGCCGGGGAGCCGGACCAGGGGGAGTTCCCGCTGCTCGCGGACCGGCCGCTGGTGGGTGGTGGGCCCGCCGCGTACGTCTGCAGGCATTTCGTCTGCGCCGCGCCCGTGACCGACGAGGCGGCACTGGAACGGGAGCTGACCCCGTAGGAGCTGTCGGCGTACGCCCAGGGGGCCCGGCGGCCGGTCGGGCCGTCTACCCGTGCTGGTACGCCACCAGTGAGATACCCACGTAGTGGACGACGAAGGCCGCCAGCGTGAACGAGTGGAAGACCTCGTGGAAGCCGAACCAGCGCGGCGACGGGTTGGGGCGCTTGATCCCGTAGATCACGCCGCCCGCGCTGTAGAGCAGACCGCCGATGATCACGAGGACGAGCACCGCGACTCCGCCTTTGCGCATGAAGTCGGGCAGGAAGAAGACCGCCGCCCAGCCCATGGCGATGTAGCAGGGCGTGTACAGCCAGCGGGGGGCGCCGACCCAGAACACCCGGAAGGCGATTCCCGCCACCGCTGCCGCCCATACCGCCCACAGGAGCACCCGCGCGGTGGAGTCAGGCAGGAGGAGCAGCGTCAGCGGGGTATACGTACCGGCGATGATCAGGAAGATGTTCGCGTGGTCCAGGCGGCGCAGTACGGCCTCGCCCCGCGGGCCCCAGTCGCCTCGGTGGTAGAGCGCGCTCACGCCGAAGAGCAGACAGGCGGTGAGCGTGTAGATACCACAGGCGATCCGGCCGCGGGTCGAGTCCGCGAGCGCCGTCAGCACGATGCCGGCGATGATCACAGCGGGGAACATCCCGGCGTGCAGCCATCCGCGCAGTCGCGGCTTCAGGGGCTTCAGCGCCGTTGGGAGGTCGTGCTCGGATCCGGCGGATCCGGTGGTCGCGGCGGGTACTTCGGTCGCGGCTGAGGCGGCTGCTGTCATGGGCGGCATGCTACCTACGCCTCCGTAACTTCACGGAGTGGTGTGCTCCACGTGTGCGGACATTCATATGCACGGAGTGGCCATGCTCACGTGAGAGGTCCTCTGGACATATGCGCACACGGCACGGATGATCAGATGAGTGCGGTCGGCACCGGATGAGCGGCTACGAAGCATCCGGGTCGCAGCCCCCACGGGGCACCCAACTTCAGACCCCTCACTTAGGAGCAATCGTGGCGCGCGACAACGCGGCTCCCGGCACCGTCCCCACCAACCACCAGGAACTCATCGCATGGGTCGATGAGATAGCAGCGATCACGCAGCCGGACAGGGTGGTCTGGTGCGACGGGTCCGAGGCCGAGTACGACCGCCTGTGCGAGGAGCTCGTCGCCAAGGGCACCTTCCGCAAGCTGGACCCGATCAAGCGCCCCAACTCCTACTACGCCGCATCCGACCCGTCCGATGTCGCCCGTGTCGAGGACCGCACCTTCATCTGTTCCGAGAACGAGCAGGACGCGGGCCCCACGAACCACTGGAAGGCCCCCGCCGAGATGCGGGACATCTTCACCGGTGACAAGGGGATCTTCCGCGGCTCCATGAAGGGCCGGACCATGTACGTGGTCCCCTTCTGCATGGGCCCGCTCGGCTCGCCGCTCTCCGCGCCCGGCGTCGAGATCACCGACTCCGCCTACGTCGCGGTCTCCATGCGCACCATGACCCGCATGGGACAGGACGTCCTCGACCAGCTCGGCGAGGACGGCTTCTTCGTGAAGGCCGTCCACACGCTCGGCGCCCCGCTCGCCGAGGGCGAGGCCGATGTGCCGTGGCCGTGCAACAGCACCAAGTACATCTCCCACTTCCCGGAGTCCCGCGAGATCTGGTCGTACGGCTCCGGATACGGCGGCAATGCGCTGCTCGGCAAGAAGTGCTACGCCCTGCGCATCGCCTCCGTCATGGCCCGCGACGAGGGCTGGCTCGCCGAGCACATGCTCGTGCTCAAGCTGACCCCGCCGCAGGGCGAGCCCAAGTACGTCGCCGCCGCCTTCCCGTCGGCCTGCGGCAAGACCAACCTGGCCATGCTGGAGCCCACGATCTCCGGCTGGACCGTGGAGACCATCGGCGACGACATCGCCTGGATGCGGTTCGGCGAGGACGGCCGGCTCTACGCGATCAACCCCGAGGCGGGCTTCTTCGGCGTCGCGCCCGGCACCGGTGAGCACACCAACGCCAACGCCATGAAGACCCTCTGGGGCAACGCGGTCTTCACCAACGTCGCGCTCACCGACGACAACGACATCTGGTGGGAGGGCATGACGGAGGAGACTCCCGCCCACCTCACCGACTGGAAGGGCAACGACTGGACGCCCGCGTCGGACACCCCGGCCGCGCACCCGAACGCCCGCTTCACCGTCCCCGCCTCGCAGTGCCCGATCATCGCGCCCGAGTGGGAGGACCCGAAGGGCGTGCCGATCTCGGCGATCCTCTTCGGTGGCCGCCGCGCCTCCGCCGTCCCGCTGGTGACCGAGTCCTTCGACTGGCAGCACGGCGTGTTCCTCGGCGCCAACGTCGCCTCCGAGAAGACCGCCGCCGCCGAGGGCAAGGTCGGCGAGCTGCGCCGCGACCCGTTCGCGATGCTGCCGTTCTGCGGCTACAACATGGGCGACTACATGGCCCACTGGATCAAGGTCGGCCAGTCCGCCGACCAGGCGAAGCTCCCGAAGATCTACTACGTGAACTGGTTCCGCAAGAACGACGCGGGCAAGTTCGTCTGGCCCGGCTTCGGCGAGAACAGCCGCGTGCTGAAGTGGATCGTCGAGCGCCTGGAGGGCAAGGCCGACGGCGTCGAGACCCCGATCGGCATCCTCCCGACCAAGGAGTCGCTGGACACCGAGGGCCTCGAAATGCCCGAGGCGGACCTGGACTTCCTGCTCAAGGTCGACGCCGACGTCTGGCGCGAGGAAGCCGCGCTGGTGCCCGAGCACCTCAACACGTTCGGTGACCACACCCCGAAGGAGCTGTGGGACGAGTACCGCGCACTGGTCACCCGACTGGGCTGAACCCCCACTCGGAGCTGAGGCCGGGGCCCGCACCGTACAACGGCGTACGGGGCGGGCCCCGGCCTTTCTCCGTGGAGTGGCGGTGCGGTGGCTCCGGAGGTGTGGAGGCTACGGATGCCGGCGATCCGGCGATCCGGCGGTCCGGAGGCGTGCGGAGTCAGCGGTCGTCGTCGAGGGTGCCGGGGAGACGCCCGGCAGCTTGGCGATCGACGTGATGGAGCGGCCGGGGGCGTCCCACGGATGAACTGGTCCATCGGGGTGACCTTGCCCGTCCTGTGGCGCTGGATGTGGCATCCTCCGCGTCTTCCGGGTGCCGCTGGTCGTTTGGTGTGGTGTCCGTGTTTGGGTCTCGAGCCCGGAGCCACAGTGCCCGCTCCCGTTGTGCCGTCCCCACCTCCTGAACTGCTGGCCTCACGGGTACAGGACCCGTACCCCTACTTCGCATGGCTGCGCCGGTATGCGCCCGCCCACCCGGAGCGGAGGCCCGGGCGGCCTACTGTGTGGCAGGTCTCCCGCTACGAGGATGTCCGGGGCCTGCTGACCGACCGCCGTCTGAGCAAGGACCCGGGCCGGGTGCCCGGCTACGTGCCGGGGCCGACCGGACTCAACCGGCATGTGGTCCACGCCGACCCGCCGGACCACACCCGTCTGCGGACCCTGGTGAACACGGCGTTCGTCCCCCGCCGGATCGCGCAGCTCGAACCCGTCATCACGGATATCGCGAACAGGCTGCTGAACCGGACCAAGCACCACGCCCACGTGGATGTGATCGCGGACTTCGCCGCTCCCCTGACCTTCCGGATGATCTGCACGATCCTCGGAGTCCCGAGAGCACTGGACAACCAGTCGACCCGCGACACCCTCATGGCCACCATCGCACCCGCCCCGGGACTGAACGCGGCCGGGACTGAAGGCGACCTGCACGCTCTGTTGGACGTCCTGATCGCGGGCAAGCGCCACGGGGGCGAACGCAGCGCAGTGGACCTGCTGGGCGCTCTGGTGCGGGCCAGTGACGAGACGCGGGCGATGGGCGAGGTGGAACTGCGCTCCACTGCCTACCTCCTGCTTCTGGTGGGACACGACACCACCATGAACCTCATCGGGAACGGCATGCTCGCCTTGCTCCGCAACCCCGACCAGGCAGCCCGGATCACATCAGCGGGAGACCCGGGCGCTGTCGGTACCGCGGTCGAGGAGCTGCTGCGCTATGACTCCCCGGTACGGGACGCGACCTTCCGGTGTGCAGCGGAGCCGATCCGCATCCACGGGCAGCTGATCAGCGAGGGAGACATCGTCAGCCTCCTGATCGGCTCTGCCAACCGGGACGGCAACCGCTTCCCTCACGCGGACCGACTGGATGTGACCCGTACACCCAATGCCCATCTCGCCTTCGGACACGGACCCCACTTCTGCATCGGCGCAGCCCTGGCCCGCCTCGAGGGCGCCATCGCGTTCCCCCTGCTGCTCCGGCATCTGGGCTCCGCGCGGCTGGCCAAGCCGGCTGACGAGCTCGTCTGGCGGCCGACCCGGGTCATGCGCGGTCTGGCCGCACTGCCCGTCGTACGGAGCTGACCGTTCCCACGCACCGCGCCGGAACACCCTCTCGACCACTCACACCCGCAGCCGTGCCGAGCCGTGGCAGTACCGCGCAATAGGTGGCACCCGGTCCGCGCGTCTCTGCGGCACGCGGACCGGGGCCGTCAGGGGGCGCCGACCAGCTGCGCGTCGCGCAGGGCGGCGGTGTGGGCGTCCATGCGCTCGGCCGACAGGATCGCGACCACGGTGTCCGCACGCGACGCGGCGACGACCAGGGCGCGACCGGCGAGCGCGAGTGCGCGCTCGTGGAGGGCCGGGGGCTCGGCGCCGGTCGGTCCGGCATGCCGTACCGGCGGGGCGCCGCGCAGCCGGGCGACCTCGGCGGCGATGCGGTCGGCCTCGGCCGCCAACCCCAGCTCATCGGTGACGGCGAGAAGCGCGGCAAGGTGACCCGCGAGCTGGATGTCCAGCTCGTCTTCACGGCTGCGGTGCGGGAAGTCGCCGGGGTCGGAGGCGTCCGCCGTCGTGTGGACGGACTTCGAGCGGATCGGTTCGTACATGGCGGATGGCCTCCCTCGCGATATCAGGAGACCATCCTACCTTGGATCGAGTCTAAAGTTATGTCCGATCGTGAAAACGGTCCGGTTACGGGTCCGGGGGACGCGGGTTCACGGCTCGCGGTTACGCGGGTCGGGTCACGGCTGGCTGTAGCCGTCCAGGAAGGTCCCGATCCGGGTCACCGCGTCCGCGAGGTCCGTCGCGTTCGGCAGGGTCACGATCCGGAAGTGGTCGGGCTCATGCCAGTTGAACCCGGTCCCGTGCACGACCATGATCTGCTCGGCCCGCAGCAGGTCAAGCACCATCTGCCGGTCGTCCTTGATCTTGTAGACGGCAGGGTCGAGCCGCGGGAACAGATAGAGCGCCCCCTTCGGCTTGACGCAGCTCACCCCGGGGATTCCGGTCAGCAGCTCGTACGCCACATCCCGCTGCTCGAGCAGCCGGCCGCCCGGGAGTACCAGATCCTCGATCGACTGCCGCCCCTGGAGCGCGGCGGCCACCGCGTGCTGCGCCGGCATGTTGGCGCACAGCCGCATGTTGGCCAGGATCGTCAGGCCCTCGATGTACGAGGACGCGTGTGCCTTCGGGCCGCAGACCGCCAGCCAGCCGCTGCGGTAGCCGGCCACACGGTAGTTCTTGGACATCCCGTTGAAGGTCAGCACCATCAGATCGGGCGCGATGGCGGCGGTCGGGGTGTGTGTGGTGCCGTCGTAGAGGATCTTGTCGTAGATCTCGTCGGAGCAGACAACGAGCTGGTGGCGCCGGGCGATCTCGGTGAGCCCGCGCAGCATCTCGTCGTCGTAGACGGCGCCGGTCGGGTTGTTCGGATTGATGATCACGATCGCCTTGGTGCGGTCGGTGATCTTGCGCTCGATGTCCGCGAGATCCGGCATCCAGTCGGACTGCTCGTCACAGCGGTAATGCACGGCCGTGCCGCCGGAGAGTGAGACCGAAGCGGTCCACAGCGGATAGTCGGGAGCCGGGACGAGCACCTCGTCGCCGTCGTCGAGCAGGGCCTGCATCGCCATCTGGATCAGCTCGGACACACCGTTGCCGAGGTAGATGTCCTCGACGGAGAGCGGGATGCCCTTGGTCTCGTAGTGGCTCATGATCGCGCGCCGCGCGCTGAGCAGGCCCTTGGCGTCGCCGTAACCATGGGCGTCGCCCACGTTCCGCAGGATGTCCTCGAGGATTGCCGGGGGGCACTCGAAACCGAACGCCGCCGGGTTGCCGGTGTTCAGCTTGAGGATGCGGTGGCCGGCTGCCTCCAGGCGCATCGCCTCCTCGAGTACCGGGCCCCGGATCTCGTAACAGACGTTGGCGAGCTTGGTCGACTGGATCACCTGCATGACGTGAGCTTACGGCGGCCCCGCACGGGGCGCCCCGTGTTTTGGGACACGTGGTGCGGCTTCCGGAGGTTCCGGCGCAGGCGGCGCGGGGTGTGAGCCGCTCGCACTATCGCCCGTCGGGGTGAGTGTCCGCGGCTGTCAGGGGTGGTGCTCGGCAGGCCCCGGCGGTGCGACGGCGACGATACGGGCCACCGCCGCCACGACGGCGGCGCGGTAACGCTCCCGGCGGGCGCCGTGCCACGCGGTGCCGTCCGCGTCGGTGGCCGGGCCCCCGGGAGCGGCGAACCAGGACTGGGCCAGCGAGAGCACGAGGGTCAGGATGTCGGCGGGGTCGGTGCCCGAGTCGACGTACCCCGCCTCCTGCTCGGCCGCCACCGCCGCGACCTTGTGGCGGTAGGCGTCGGCGCCGGCGGCTGAGGTTCCGGGGCGCTCCAGCTGCTTCCAGGCCACGAGCCGCATCAGCTCCGGCCGGTCCGCGAGGTGGTCGAAGATCGCTCCCGCGTATCCGGGAAGGTCCGAGGCGTCGAACGGCACCGACTCGGCGCCCTGCTCCATGGCCTGCTGGAGCACGAGGTCGAAGAGCTGCTCCTTGTTGCCGAAGTAGACGTAGATCAGGCGCTTGTTCGCGCCGGCCGTCTCGGCGATGCGGTCGACCCTGGCGCCCGCGATGCCGTACTCGGCGAACTCGGCCAGGGCCGCTTCGAGCAGGCGTGCCTTGGTTGCGCTGGAATCCCGTGCCACAGGGGCAGCCTACTAGGTAACTATCCAGTTATTGACAAGCTGCATCGTTCTGCCGCAAGCTGGAACTAACGAGTTAGTTACTTGATGGTTTCACCAGTTCGCCAGTTTCGACAGAGGAGTAGAGAGTGATGGAGCAGCACACGCTGGGATCCCAGGGCCTGGTGGTCGGAGCCGAAGGGCTCGGCTGCATGGGGATGAGCGCCTTCTACGGCGCGACCGACGACACGGAGTCGCTGGCCACGATCGACCGCGCGCTCGAACTCGGCGTCACCATGCTGGACACCGCCGAGGGGTATGGCCCGTTCATCAACGAGGCGCTCGTCGGCAAGGCCGTCGCCGGTCGCCGCGAGCGAGTCGTTATCGCCACCAAGACCGGGGTCGAGTTCACCGAGGATGGCGCCCTGGTCGGGCTCAACGGCCGGCCCGACTACATCCACCGCGCCGTGGACGGCTCCCTCCGGCGCCTCGGCACTGACTACATCGACCTCTACTACCTGCACCGCGTCGACCCGAACGTGCCCATCGAGGAGAGTGTCGGCGCCATGGCCGAGCTCGTCGCGGCCGGCAAGGTCCGCTACCTGGGTGTCAGCGAGGCGGCAGCCGCGACCATCCGGCGGGCCCATGCCGTCCACCCGCTGACCGCGGTGCAGACCGAGTACTCGCTGTTCGAGCGGGGGATCGAGAGCGACGGCGTCAGGGCGGTGCTGGCGGAGCTCGGTATCGGCCTTGTCGCGTACTCGCCGCTCGGGCGGGGATTCCTGTCCGGGGCCATCACCTCACCCGAGGACTTCGCGGACGATGACTTCCGCCGTGGCGACCCGCGCTTCCAGGGCGAGAACTTCGCCCGCAACCTCGCTGTCGTCGGGGAGGTCAAGCGGCTGGCGGACGAGAAGTCCGTCACTCCGTCGCAGCTCGCGCTGGCCTGGGTGCTGGGTCAGGGCGCGGTCCCGATCCCCGGCACCAAGCGCCGTCGCTATCTGGAGGAGAACGCCGCGGCCACGGCCATCGACCTCACCCCCGACGACATCGCTGCCATCGAGGCCGTGGCGCCGCGCGGAGTCGCCTCCGGTGACCGTTACGCGCCGCACCTCATGCAGACCCTCAACGGCTGAGTCCGCGGGGCCCCGGTGCCAAGTGTCCCGGGCGGGACCGCTGGGGCGGATCCTCCGGGATGCGAGGGGTGGCCGGATGTCGAATAGCTCATCTGTTCGGTTTCTCGTTATCCTGGGGCCATGGCCGCAGTCCCTCTGCAAGGCTCGCTCTTCGACCAGACCGACGAGATCCGCCTCGGTCCGCTGCGCCATGCGGACATCCGCCGCACGGTGCTCGGCGACGGAGCCTGGCTCGACACCCTGCCGGGCTGGCTCTCCGGAGCGGACTCCTTCTTCGAGGAACTGGTCGGCGGCGTCCCCTGGCGAGCCGAGCGCTGGCGGATGTACGACCGCGAGGTCGCCGTACCGCGCCTCCTCGCGCACTACCCGGCCGGCGAGCCGCTCCCGCACCCCCTCATCGCCGAGGCCAGGGACGCCCTGTCCGCGTACTACGCGGACGAGCTCGGCGAGCCCTTCGTGTCGGCGGGGCTCTGCTACTACCGCGACGGACGCGACAGCGTCGCCTGGCACGGCGACACCAACGGCCGCGGCTCCCGCCAGGACACCATGGTCGCCATCCTCTCCGTCGGCTCCCCGCGCGACCTCGCCCTGAGATCCCGCAGCGGTCGCCACGCCCCGGTCCGCAAGGCATTGGGGCATGGCGACCTGGTCGTCATGGGCGGTTCCTGCCAGCGGACCTGGGAGCACGCGGTGCCGAAGACCGCGCGAGCGGTCGGGCCGCGGATCAGCATCCAGTTCCGGCCGCGCGGTGTGAGCTGAGCGCCACGGGGCTCCGTGGCCTCGACTCGGCCCATGGGCCGACTCTTAAGGGACTTTGAAGAACCACTTAGGGCTCTTTTCCAAACGCCCTCACCGCGTCATCCGCTGCATACGCTCCCGGAGCAACATCCGTCGAGGAGGAGCAGGGAGCAGCGGTCATATGGGCACGGGTCACGCGAAGCACGGTCGTCATTCGGCGTCGGCGTCGGGAAAGAAGTCGCGGCTGCGGATATCGGTGGCGGCAGGGGTCGCCATCGCGGTACTCGGCGGCGGTTCCGCGCTCGCCTGTATCGACAGGGGGCAGGATTCCCGCAAGCCCGTGGCGCAGTCCGGCCAGTCGAAGAAGTCGCCTACGCCGACGCCGAATTCCACCACCACGCCGCGACCCGGCACCAAGGGGAACGCGAACGGCGACGGCAGCGGCAAGGGGAACGGTCAGGGCAGACCGAGCAGTACCACCCAGCCCCGTCCGGCGAGTTCACCGAAGGCTTCGGAGCGGGGGGCGGCCGGAGGTGCGAGCCTCTCCTCGCCCGGTCGCGCGAAGGCGGCGGCACTCGTCGCGAACGGAGGCAACCGCGGCGTCCCCGATGCCACCGAGCAGGCGATCGGATATCTCGCCGTCGATTTCGACTACAAGGGCACGGACTTCCTTCCCAGCTACACTCAGTGCAGTGCCACCGTGGTCTCGCGGAACGTCATAGCCACGGCCGCGCACTGCGTCGTGAAGGCGGGCGAGCACGCCGGGAGCCGGGAGGCGTTCTTCGCCCCGGCGCTGAATTCCGGCAAGCAGCCCGAGTTCAAGGACTATTACCGCTCCTCGCGCATCTTCGTCCATCCCGAGTACGACGCGGGCAAGAGCTCCTGGGAGCGCACCGCGTACGACGTCGCCTTCGTGGTACTGGACCCGAGGAACGGACGCAGCATCGGCGACGCGGTCGGCTGGGTCCCCAGTCGTTCGGAGAACTCCCTCACCGGCAGCCGGCTGAAGATCGCCGGCTATCCGTCGGAGTCCGTGGGCCGCTACCGCCTGGACGTGTGCCAGAAGCAGACTCGCGCGCTGCCCGCCAACCGCGGCAAGGACCCCGACAGCTCGGTGATCTGGGGTGTGAGCACCTGCCCCAACCTGGGTGACGGTGCCTCGGGCGGCCCCTGGTTCGCCGACCAGGGCGGCGGTGACTGGGTCATGGTCGGGGTGAACCACGGCACGTTCAGGCACAACGGGCAGAACGCGGCAGCCGCGGCGACGCTCGGCGACGATGCCTGGCGGACCTTCCAGACCGCGAAGCGCTTCGCCGGCGACCAGGGCTGACGCGTGGGCGAACTCGCCAGAGCCCTCAGGGCAAGGACTCCGCCGGAATAGCCGCATTCCGCAGGGCTCGCCCGGCCTTATCGTGAGACGCCGGTTCGCCCTGTCAACGGGTGAGCAGTCCCCGCGCGCGGCGGACTGCTCGCCCCTGCGCTTCGCCCTTCGGAGTGACGAGCGGCAGCGACACCTGTACGCGGGCCCCGCCCATCGGCGAGCGGGCGATGCTCAGCCTCCCCCCGGCGTCCCGGACGGCCCGGTCGGCGATATTGAGCCCGAGGCCGGTGGACCCGCCCTCGCTGACGCCACGCGCCAGCGCGCTGTGCGGGTCCACGATGCCGGGCCCGCCATCGTCCACGGTGAACAGCACCGCCTGCGCCGATCGTTCGACGCGAACGGAGAGCGCGATGCCCTGGGCGGTGTGCCGGAAGACATTGCCGAGGAGGGTGTCCACGACAGTGGCCAGATCCTCCTGCGTCATCCGCACCAGCGTTGCCTCGGAGGTCATCTCGCGCGTGCAGGAGCGCTGCTGCTGCCGTGCCAGCACACCCCAGAAGTCCAGGCGCCGCCCCACGAGTTCGGCCACCGGGCAGCACACGGTGCCAGGGTCCTCGTCGGGCAGCCGGGACCCGGAGAGCGGTGTGCGCGCGGCGGAGATCATGGTGTCGACCTCCGATTCGAGCTCGGACACGGCCGCGGTCAGACGGCGCACGTCGGTCGTCCCGCCCAGGCGTTCCGCTTCGAGCCGCAGCGCCGTGAGGGGCGTACGCAGCCGGTGCGACAGATCCGCGATCAGCTCCCGTTCGACTGCGAGCAGATGCGTCACGCGGTCCGCCATTCCGTTGAAGGCGGTCCCGGCCTCCCGCAGTTCGGTGGGCCCCTGGGGTTCGACCCGCGCCATCAGATCGCCCGCACCCAGCGCGTCCGCGGCCCGGGACAGACTCCGGGCCGAACGGCTGACCCCGGCCCCGAGCCGGTCGGCGAACCACATCGCGCCGACGACCAGGCCGAGAGCCAGCGCGGACATCACCGCCCAGGAGGTGCCCACGCCTTCGCCGAGTTCTTCCTCGCTCGCGTAGGCCTCGATCACGGCGACCCCGCCTCCGGGCAGCACGACGGGATGCAGATAGACCCAGCCTCCGCTGACGTCCAGCGACGAGGTCTCCTTCAGCCGGGCGGCTCGCAGCAGATGGGCACGGGGAGCGCGGGGCGTACCGGCGAACTGCCCGTCGGGCAGCCGTACAGCCAGCCGCCGCCCCCGCGGTTCCGTCTCCGCCAACGCCTCCCGGACCTTGCCGGGCTGCGTGGTGAGCGCGAGCAGCGGCGCGAAGGCGGTGGCTTGCTGCTCGGCAGCGGAAGTCGCCCGCTCGCGGGCCTGGGAACGGACGAGCAGCCCGAGCGGGACGAGGAACGAGACCGTGATGACAACCGTCACGGCGAGCGAGACCAGGGCGAGCGCGCGCCTCATCGCGGCGTCACCAGTTTGATACCGATACCCCGCACGGTGTGCAGGTAGCGCGGCGCTGCCGGGCTCTCGCCCAGTTTGCGGCGCAGCGCCGAGAGATGGACGTCCACGGTCTGCTCGTCCACATAGGGCCGCCGCCACACATCGGTCAGGATCCGGCGGCGGGACACCACCTGGTCCGCTCTGCTGACCAGATAGGCGAGCAGGTCGAACTCCCTCCTGGTGAGCACGAGCTCGGACCCGGCGAGAAATGCGGTACGGGCCAGCGTGTCCACGAGCAGTTCCCCGGCCCGCAGCACCGCCGATGCCGCCGGTGGCGCGTCGGCCGGCGCGGACCGCCGCAACACGGCCGCGAGCCGCGCCGCGAGCTGCCCTCCGGAGAACGGTTTGACGACATAGTCGTCCGCCCCCGCGTTGAGCACCCGGATGATCTCCGCGTCATCGTCCCGAGCCGTGGCCACGAGCACCGGCACCCGCGAGATCCCGCGCAGCATCCGCAGTACGTCGGTCCCGTCAAGATCGGGCAGCCCGAGGTCGAGCACCACGGCATCGGGCGGTTCCTGCGCCGCCACCCGCAACGCCTCGAACCCGGCGGCTGCGGTACGCACCGCGTGCCCGTGCGCGGACAGCGCTTCGATGAGCGCGGTCCTGATGACGGGGTCGTCCTCGACGAGCAGCACAGAGGCCATGGGCGTGCACGTTAGCTCCTCGCGTCGCCGTTGGTGCGGGCAGCCCGCCGCGGCTGAAGTGGAGGGTGTTCGTCCGGATTTCTTGTCGATCGCGACTGCTGGACGTTGTCCTCGGGTCCGGCTACATTCGGCCACTTAGTGGCTGGTTGTAATCCCTGCCACTGCCGACACGTGAGAACGATGGTCCGGCGAGCGGTGCCGTCGGGGGCTCTGTGCACAGGCGCGGGGGGACGGGGCCCAGGGGGGAGTCGATGGTTCGCCGTGCCCCCTTGATCGCCGGGCTGATGAGTGAACCAGGAGCAACCAGGTGGTGCAGCCCGGACAGTACGCCCGGCCCGCGGTGGGCGCGGGGACAGGGGAGGCGCGGACCACCGGATCCGCGAGCGAGGACGTCGGCAGACAAGACAAGCCCACGGAGCAGTCCGAGCCCACCGACCACGCCGACAGCGTCGAGCACGTGCACCGTGTCGGCGACACCGCTCTGGTACGGATCGTCCGCTGCCGCCCGGCATCCGCGTCCGCCGTCGGCTCCGTCGACCGGGCCGCCGCCGAACTGCACGACCGTCACGGTGCCGCGCTGCTCCGGTTCGCGGCGCTGTGTGCCGCCACCCCGCATGCTTCCGACGAACTGGCCGGGGAGGCGAGCCGCAACGCCGTTCGCGATGCCTCGGCGCTGTCCGAGCCGGCCTGGCGGCCCCATCTGCTCACCACCGTGCTGTCCGTCGCCGGCTCCTGGCTGCGTTCAGGCCGCGGCGCCGACCTCGGGCCCGATCTGCGCACAGCTCTGGAGAACCCCGGCGAGGGCGGAGGGCCGGCGCTGATCCTCGAGGCGTTCACCGCTCTTCCGGCACAGACCCAGACCCTGCTGTGGCACGACACCGTGGAGGACGAGCCACTCCCGGAGATCCTTCGCTACCTCGGTGCCACCGGGGCCGACCTGCCCCCGGGCAGTCTGGAGAACGCCCGTGCCGCCTTCCGGGCAGCCTACGTGCGTGCTTACGAGGAGCAGGCCCTGGGTGACTGCCGCCACTTCAGGCGCATCGTCGTCGCGTCCGCGCGCCTCTCCGACCACCCGGTGGACGGGCACCTGAAGTCCCATCTGACACAGTGCCCGGGAGCGTGCAGCCGCGCTTACGACGATCTGCGGCGGATGCTGGGCCGTCATGACATCCTCCTCGCCGAGGGCGTCCTGGCCTGGGGCGGCGCCCGCTACATCGCGGAACGCCTGGCCGCCGGTGACCGCCGGGGCGGTACCGACGCGCTGCGTTCCGCCGCTCCCGACCGCAAGCGGCGAGCCCGCCGACTGGCGGCCGTCGGCGCACTGGTCTGCCTTGCCGTCGCCGCACCGGCCACCATTGTCGCGTTCACCGCGAGCGAGCCGGCAGATCCGCCGGTCGCCGGCGGAGCCCTCGTGCCCGGAGCGGCCGGGGGCTCGCTGCTGCCGTCCGCACCGGCTTCGAAGCCGGCCTCGCCGTCGGCGTCCCCGTCTTCGTCAGCTTCGCCGTCGGCCACGACCGGACACCCGGCACGTCCGAGCACGTCCCCGAGCCGCAAGCCGCCCAAGCCCACGCCGCCGGTGGTTTCCGGCGCCGCCGTGTCCTGGAGCTGGCGCGGAACGACCGGTGCCACCACCGCCGACACCTCCGGCAACGGCAACACCGGTGTGCTGGTCAACGGCCCGACCCCCGACAGCGGCGGGGCACTGCGCTTCGACGGGCGCAGCCAGTACGTCGAGTCGGTACGGCCCGCCGTGGACACCAACCAGAGCTTCAGCGTCGCCGCCTGGGTGAACCTCGGTTCCAAGGGGGACTTCCACACGGCGCTGAGCCAGGACGGCGACCGGATCAGTGGCTTCTTCCTCCAGTACGACCCGCGAGTGGACCGCTGGACCATGGCCATTCGCGACGACGACTCCACTCGTGCCGACAAGGACCAGGCGGAGTCGGTCACCCGGCCCGCGGTGGGTGCCTGGACGCATCTCACCGGCGTGTACGACGACGCGGAGGACGAGATCCGCCTCTATGTCAACGGCGTACTCGAGGACACCGCGAAGCACTCGGGTGACTGGGGCGCCTCCGGCAACTTCGTCGCAGGGCGCGCCAAGTGGAACGGCGGTGACGCCGACCGGTTCTCCGGGCTGATCGGTGACGTACGCGCCTTCCCGCGCGTTCTGAGCGATGCGGAGGCCGTGACCCTGGCGAAGGTCCCGCCGCGGTAGCGGACGTAGCGCCCCGTGCGGCGGGATTCCCGGACGGCCGTACAGACGCACGGCCGTCCGGACCTCCGCGTCAGGCGTCCAGCGGGCGGATCAGGCAGCGGGCGGGGCCCGTCGCGCGCAGTGTGATCTCCGCCGTGACGGGGACCTCCGTGTCGACCGCCTCCAACTCGTAGGCACGCAGGATCATCGACAGCGCGAGCACCGACTCCAGCATCGAGAAGTGCTGACCGATACATGCCCGCGGTCCGCCCCCGAACGGGAACCAGGCGTACCGCGGTCTGTCCTTCTCCCGCCCCGGCGCGAAGCGGTCGGGGTCAAAGCGCTCCGGCTCCTCCCAGTACCGCGGATGCCGGTGCGTCACCCAGGGCGCCACGATCACATCGGCCCCGGCCGGGATCTCGTACCCACCGACCTCGATCGCGGACACCGCCTGCCGCCCGATGACCGGGGCCGCCGGAAAGAGCCGCATCGCCTCCTTCAGCACCTGCGTCAGATACGGGAGTGCGTCGACGTCGTACGCCTCGGGTGTCCGGCCCGCCAGTACGCCCACGGCCTCCGCCCGCGCCCTGGCCTGGTGTTCGGGGTGCCGGGCCAGCAGATGCAGGGCGAACGCCAGTGAGGTGGCCGTGGTCTCATGCCCCGCGAGCAGGAAGATGAGCACCTGGTCGCGGATCTCGGCGGCGTCCAGGCTGCCGTCCTCGGCGCTCCGCGCCTGCGAGAGCAGGGTCAGCAGGTCGCCGCCGGTCGCCTCGTCGCCCTGCGCGCGCCGCTGCTCGATGATCCGGTCGCAGACCTCGTAGAGATCCCGCGTCGCGGACGCGGCCTCGCGGTTGCCGGGGGTGGGCCATGAGCGGGGTGGGTTGACGGGTGAATAGCCCCGGCGAAGCGTGTAGTTGCCGATCACCGGGAAGCAGCGCTCGATGACGTGCACCGCTTCCTCGACATCCGTGCCGAACAGGATGCGGGCCACCGCGCGCAGTGCGAGCCCGGTCATCTCGTCCACCACGTCGACCGTGGCGTCCGGGGCGCCCTTCCAGCGGGTGAGCAGTGCGGCGGTCTCGTCCGTGACCGCTCCGGCGTAGCCGTCGACGCGGCGCCGGGTGAACAGCGGTTGGACGAGTCGGCGCTGCCGCAGGTAGTCCTCGTCCTGGCTGGTCAGCAGTCCGTTGCCGAACGACTCCCGGACCTCCTGGTAGAAGGCGTTGTCCTTGCGGAAGCCGGCCGCGTCGGTGGCCAGCACCTGCTGGGCGCCCTCGGCGGAGAACACCCCGTACAGCTCCATCCGCAACCCGGGCGGGCCGGCGGTGAACCTGACGACGTCGCCATGTTCCTGATGTGCCCTCAGGTAGGTGGCGAGGGAGTCGCGCTTGAGGTCGAACAGTGAGCCCAGTAGGGGCACCCCGGCCGGGCCGGGGATCTTGCCGACCGCCGCCGTCATTCCGTGACGCCGTCGGGGAAGGCGGTCCAGTCAGCAGACTTGGACCACATGAGACGCTCGCTCATGGTTTCTCCGCCACTTCTCTGCTTCAGCTTCCGGTGGGGTTCGTCCGGCGGATCATGTCATGCGTCCTGACGGGCGGACGAGGCCCGTCTCAAAGGCGAATACCGCCGCCTGGGTACGGTCGCGCAGGTCCAACTTGCAGAGGATACGGCCCACATGGGTCTTTATCGTCTGCTCGGCGAGGACCAGTTGCTCGGCCATCTCCGCGTTCGACAGGCCCTGGGCGATGAGGGACAGCACCTCGGTCTCGCGCTCTGTCAGCGTCCTCACGCGCGCCTTGCCCGGGACGCGCGGCGCCGTCCGGGTGACCCGGGAGTACTCGCCTATCAGCCGCTTGGTCAGGTTGGGGGAGAGCAGGGCGTCCCCTGCCGCCACCACCCTCACAGCGTGCGCCAGTTCGTCCGCCGACGCGTCCTTCAGCAGAAACCCGGACGCGCCCGCGCGCAGTGCCTCGTACACGTACTCGTCCAGATCGAAGGTGGTCAGGACGAGGACCTTCACCGTCGAGTCGGCGGGGGCGGTGATACGCGCGGTCGCCTCGATGCCGCCGAGTCCGGGCATGCGAATGTCCATCAGGACGACGTCCGGGGCGAGTTCGGCGACCCCGGCGATGGCCTCATGACCGTCCACGGCCTGGCCGACGACCTCGATGTCCGGTTCGCCGTTGAGGAGCACGGTGAAGCCCTGGCGGACCATCATCTGGTCGTCGGCGATCAGCACGCGGATGGGGGGTGGGGGCGTCGTCATACGGGGTCCTTGGCCGGTACGGAGGCGGGAACGGCGGGCAGGACCGCCGTCACTTCCCAGCCGCCCTCGGGCGTACGGCCGGCGACGAGCTCGCCCCCCAGCATCGCGGAGCGCTCGCGCATGCCGAGGAGCCCGTGACCGGCTTCAGGCGTGCGCGGGGGAGGCGTACGGGGTGGCGTGTTGGTGACGCGGACGACCAGGCTTTCGGAGCCGTAGCCGAGCGACACCCGCACAGACGCGCCGGGTGCGTGCCTCATCGCGTTGCTCAACGCCTCCTGGACGATACGGAACGCCGACAGCTCGACACCCGGCGACAAGGCCCGCCGTCTGCCGGTGGTCTCCGTCGAGACCGTGAGACCGGCACCGCGCACATTGGCGACCAGCTCGTCCAGCCGGGACAGAGTGGGCTGCGGGGCGTGCCGTACACCGTCCGCCGCAGCGTCCTCGGAGCGCAGCACGCCGAGCACCCGGCGGAGTTCTGTGAGCGCCTCCACCGCGTTCTCGCGGATGCCCGCAAGGTTCTCCTTGAGTGCGTCCGGGGGGTTCTCGATCAGCCGCGGGGCGACCTGCGCCTGGATGGAGATCACCGACATATGGTGGGCGACCACGTCGTGCAACTCACGGGCAATGCGGCTCTGCTCCTCCAGGAGGGTGCGCCGAGCGCGTTCCCCGGCGGTGAGGACCTGCTGCTCGGCGAGCCGCTCCCGGGCGACCCGGTTCGTACGCCGCGAAGAGCCGACGACCACGGCGACGCCGAAGAGGACCGTGCTCCACACGGTGTCGCCGCCCTCGTACTCCGGCGGTGCGAAGAAGATGAGGTAGAGGCCCGGCAGCACCGAGGCCGCCAGTGCCGTCACGGCGGCGAGGGGGCGGACCCGCAGGGAGAGGAACAGCAGCACGAAGGTGTGCAGCATGACCCCGCCCGGGGTCCAGGGCCACAGATCGCCGATCCTGGGGTGCCATCGCAGCTGCGCGAGCAGGAAGAACGCGAACGTCGACAACCACCAGGCCGGTGCCGGGCGGAACACGGCCAGTACGGTCGCCGCCGACTGGAGCACGGCCAGCAGGATTATGGGCGGGGGGATCGGTCCGGGCAACGAGTCGTCGATGCTGTCCATGTTG
Source organism: Streptomyces sp. NPDC127084 (assembly GCF_042724175.1). Classification (NCBI taxonomy): domain Bacteria; kingdom Bacillati; phylum Actinomycetota; class Actinomycetes; order Kitasatosporales; family Streptomycetaceae; genus Streptomyces; species Streptomyces sp. NPDC127084. Next base: position 39,407 of record NZ_JBHXFA010000009.1, on the reverse strand, counting down.
TACATCAGCAGCATCACGGCGAGCAGCACGATGTGGACGTGGGGCAGCCAGCCCAGCCACCCCGTGCGGGGCAGCGGGTCGCGGGCCGCCGTCCACAGGTCTTCGCGCACGGCGCGCGCCGCCGCCCTCAACGCGGTCGGTATCGGCCGTCTGTTCCCGCTTCTCACGTCTCCCTCGCTCACAAGTCGCATACTAGAGACGGCTCTTCACGAGGTGGCGGGTGGTCTGCTGTTCGTGCACTTCCCGGGAGCCGACTCGGTCCTCCCGTTTCCGCAGACGCCGCCGCCCCTTGCCCTGCCCCTGCTCGTACGAACGGAATGCCCCCCAGCACGCCAGCAGTGCCAGCGCGAACACCGGCAGCCAGGCGAGGCGCGCGAACACCCAGCCCGCTCCGTCCGGGACGGTGTGCAGCCCCGGCAGCGGGTCGCCGGGGAGCAGAGCGCTGGCGGTGACCGCCATCATCGCGGTCTGGTGCCACAGGAAGACGGTCATCGCGGACAGGTTCACCAGCGCCACGGCGGCCCAAGCGCCGGGGCGGCGCAGTACCCGGCGCAAGGGGTCGAGCAGCAGCAGGGCGGCGCCGCACTGGGCGAGGCCGAAGCTGACGGCGGCGAGGGTGGGCGGGTTCAGGTTGGAGACCTCCGCGCCCGGGACGCCGACCATGGAGGCCGGGTAGCCCGCCACCGCGACCAGTAGCGCGGTGGTGGCGGCGCCGCCGAGCAGCAGCGTCCAGCGGATCGCGGGGCGCGGCAGCCCGTCCCGGGCCCAGAGCGCGCCCAGGCAGTACGGGACGGCCCAGCCCGCCGCCACGTTGATCCAGCCGGTCCGCTCATCCGCCGACAGCGGCCCGAAGCGGAACAGGTCCACATGCAGGACGACGGCGATCGGCCACAGCGGGTTGAGGCGCGCCAGCAGCGGTGTGGCCGCCGTCAGGGCAGCGAACACCAGCAGGAACCAGAGCGGCGACAGCACCAGCTTGAGGAGCGCGCGTACCGTATCCACACCCACGCCGGACACCAGCAGGGCGCCCGCCACCACGGCCCACACCACCAGCACGGCGGCCACCGGCCGGAACAGCCGGACCATCCGGGCGCCGAGCCACTGCCGGTAGCCCACGCCGCGAGCGCGCGCCGAGACGTAACCCGACGCGCCGACCTTGCCGCCCACCAGGAAGAAGACGGCGAGCGTCTGGAACAGCCAGGAGACGGGTGTGAGCTCGGGCAGGTACGACAGCGGGCTGTTGGCCCGCACCGTGCCGCTGTCGGCGACCAGCGCGGTCACCAGCCAGTGCCCGAGCACCACGCCGAGGATGGCGAGGGCCCGCAGCGCGTCGACGGCGCGGTCGCGGTCGGGGGGCGTGGCGGCTTCGATCCGCCGGATCAGCTCACGCACGGCTGTTCTCCTCGGCCGCCTCGGACTGGGTCTGAGAGGGGGCGCGCCCGGAGACGATCCGGGCGATGTTCGTCAGCGCCACGGAACCGGGCTTCAGGTAGTCGCTGTGTCCGGCCTCCCCGGCCGCGAACACCCGGGCGCCGAACTCCTCGGACACCGGGTCGTTGCTTCCCAGGCCCAGGTCAGCGAACGGCAGCCGCAGGCTGACGTTGGGCACGCACGCGATCCAGTCGCCGGATCCGCGGCCCGCCCAGACCGTTGCCTTGGTGCGCAGCGACGCGGCGCCGTCCACGCCTGCCCCGGGGCTGCCGTAGAGCACGATGTCCGATACGTCCGCCATGGCGGCGGCCGGAGTCCCGGATGCGGCGACGCCGCAGACCACCGAGCCGTACGAGTGGCAGAGCAGCGAGACCCGGGCCTTCGGCCTGAGGGTTTCGAGGCCCGAGAGGAAGGACGCGAGCCGCGGGGCGGCGTCCTCGGCGCGGCCCGGGGTCAGCACCTCAGGGCCCACCGTGGCCGGTGTCCGGTAACCGAGCCAGGCGACCACGGCCGCCCGCTCGCCCAGTTCCTCGCGCAGTTCCTCGTGCAGGCTCACCGCGCCCGCCCGGAAGCGCTGGTAGGTGTCGAGGTTGGTGTCCGAGCCGGGTACGAGCACGGCGATCCGCTCGGCGGAGGCGAGGTCCCCGAAGACCTCGGCCGTACGCCCGCCGTCGCGTCCGTCGAAGGCGAGGAACTGCCGCTCCGGGGCTGCCAGCGCGCGCAGTGCGGTGGCCCGCCGCCGGTCGCCGTGCTCGGCGGCCGTGCGCTCGGCGGCCCGGATGCCTTCGCGGTTGGCGGCGTAGCGCTCGGCGAGCCCCGCGGGCGTGGCCGCCCCACGTATCGGGGCGAGTACGGGCGGAACGGGCGCGGGGACGGCGGACGGCCGGGCCGCTCCCGACAGCGGCACCGCCACCGAGGCCATCACGAGCGCGGCCAGAAGGGTGCGGCTGAACCGGCGCCTGCGCGGGCGATTTGCCATGGTGGAAGTGCTCCTCTTGTACCGGATGTGTGGCTGGGTCCGGGGGAGAAGCTATGGATCACACGGTCTGGTTCGCGTCACACCAGGGAGCCCACCTGCGGGGTAGCTCCCAGGTATGACAGGTGTGACGGCCGGGGACGGTGGCGGTAGCCTCGTGGCTCCGTGGCTCCGTGCCGCCGGCCGTCGCGGAACGGCCGACGGCGACGGATGGCGAGCCGGCTGGGAAGACCGGGCGGGGAAGAGTGGGGAAGAGCTGACTGCTCATGTGGATGCGGACCGCTGCCGGCGCGCGCCGGCTGGGCGTGGCCGGGTCGCTCGCGATGGCCGTGGGCGGGCTGGGCGCCGGAAGTCTGCCCGCGTACGACCCCTGGGGGCTGTGGCAGCAGCGGGGTTCCCTGACGGCCGTCGCGCTCGTCTGCGCCTTGCTCGCGTACGCCGGTCTCACACTGCTGCTCGTGGCCTGGTGGGCGGACTGGCGGCGGGCGGCCGAAGAGCGTCCGTCCGGTGGTGACCGGGTGCGCGAGACCCTCGTGACCCTGGCCTGCTGGACCGCGCCGCTACTGCTCGCGCCCCCGCTCTACAGCGCCGATGTCTACAGCTATATCGCCCAGGGCGCGATGGTCCTGGAAGGCCACGACGTGTACGCGCGCGGCCCTTCGGTTCTCGGCCCCGACTCGCTCGGCGCGGACGCGGCGGCGAGCGTCGGCGGGAACTGGACCGACACACCGGCTCCCTACGGGCCTGTCTTCCTGCTGCTGGCGAAGTGCGTGGTCTGGGTCACCGGTGGGGCCGTGGTGCCGGCCGTGTTCGGGATGCGGCTGGCGGCCGTCGCCGCGCTGGCACTGATCGTATGGTCGGTGCGGCGGCTGGCCGTGGAGTGCGGTGCGGACGAGAGCCGGGCGCTGTGGCTCGCGGCGCTCAATCCGCTGCTGCTGATGCATGTCGTCGGCGGAATGCACAACGACGGGCTGATGATCGGTCTGATGCTGGCCGGAATCGTCTGCGCACTGCGCGGCCGGTGGCTGCTGGGCAGCGCGGTCGTCGGTCTCGCGATGATGGTCAAGTCCCCGGCTGCCATCGCCCTGCTCTTCATCGCCGTGATCGTCGTACGAGGTGGGCGCGGTACCGCCGTCACCCGGGTGGCCAAGGCCGTGCTCGGCCCGGTGGCGGTCGCCGCTCTGGTCGCCGTGGGAACAACCCTGCTCGCAGGCACCGGCTTCGGCTGGCTGCGCACCCAGAGCGTTGCCGCGTCCGTGCACACCCCGCTCTCGCTTACCAGTGACATCGGCCTGGCGATCGGCCACCTGGCCCGACTGGCCGCCGGTACGGACCCGATGGCGGTCAAGAGCGCGACCCAGGCCCTCGGCCTTGCCGCCGCCCTCGCCGTGATCGCCTGCCTGGCAGTGCGCTCCCTGCGCGGCCGACTGCATCCCGTGCCCGGTCTGGGCCTGTCCCTGCTCGTCCTGGTCGCGCTGTCGCCGATGGTGCAGCCCTGGTACCTGCTCTGGGGCACGGCGGCGGTGGCGGCGAGCGGTCTGGCGGCGGCGGGGAGCGGCGCCCGGCTCATCGGCGTACTGGTCGTGCTCTCCACCGCCCTGGTGTACGAGACCCAGCCCTCCGGCCACACCCCCGCGTACGGTTTCGTGCTGGGCGCCCTCGCGGCCGTGCTCGCGGTGGCGGCCCTGCGGCGGCGCGGGGCGGGAAGCCGGGCATCGGTCGCCGCCGGGAAGCCCGTACCGCCCCTGGCCCTGCCGCTGCCCCGGCCCCGTGCCGGACAGGACCAGCCCACCGACTCCCAAGTCATGGCTTGGAGAGCGCCAAGTCAATTCAAGGATTGACTGGGATGTTCGTTCCGTTCGAAGATCAACGCAGGGCCCAAGGGCGGCAACCCGTCCTCCATCCCGCCGAGGTCCGGACCGGAGCGGGAGCAGGGGGACGGGTGCCGACCCGCTCCTCCGTCCCGTTGGCCCGTTCTCTTGTTCCCCCTGTTCCCTGAGGGTCAGGCGCCGACGGACCCGTCGATCCCCTCCCGCAGGAAGTCCGCGTGGCCGTTGTGCCGTGCGTACTCGTGGATCAGATGCAGCATCACCAGCCGCAGCGACACCTCCTTGCCCCACCGGACCTGGTATCCGGTCACATCGAGCGACTCCGCCTCGCGCTCGATGCGGCGCGCGTGCTCGACCTCCGCCTCCCAGGCGGCGAAGGTCTCTGCGCGCGTCGCGGTCGTCGCGTCGTACGCGACCTGGTAGTCACCCTCGGGTGACCAGACGAGCGGCACGTCCTCGCCCGCGATCACCTTGCGGAACCAGGTGCGTTCGACCTCCGCCATATGCCGGACGAGTCCGAGCAGTGAAAGCGCCGACGGCGGCATGGACCGGCGTCGCAGCTCCTCGTCGGAGAGCCCTTCGCACTTCATCGCGAGCGTCGCGCGGTGGAATTCGAGGTAGCCGCGCAGGCTCTCGCGTTCGCTGCCGAGCAGCGGCGGACCGGGGCGGGTGTCTTCTGCCATGGGCGGCACTGTAGGCCGGGGCCGGTCAGAAGAACGTACGGACGTAGTCCACGACCGTCCCGTCCGCCTCAACCAGCGGAATCAGCTGCCATTTGTCGAACGACGTACACGGGTGCGACAGACCCATCCCCACCCAGTCCCCGACCTCCAGATCCGCCGCCGATCCCTCCTCCGTACGCAGCCAGGTGTGCTGGTCGGACAGCCCGGTGACGGTGATGCCGTCGGCCGGGCGCGTCTCTCCGGTGCGGGCGTCGCGTACCACCTGGGCATCGGGCAGATCCAGGTCGTAGGCGGCGTCGCGCTTGCCCGCGTTGGTGAACGCCTGCCGCTCGGTCGGCCGGGACACCACCTGGGACCACAGGCGGAACGCCGGCTCCAGGGAACCCTCGGCCGGGACTCGGTTGAACGGGGTGAGGCGCTGGTAGTGGCCCGAGTCGTGGGAGACGTACGCCCCCGAGCGCAGTAGCTTCAGCACCGGCCGGGACAGCTCCGGGAGCTGCTCGAATACCTCCGCCACCGTGTCGAACCAGGCGCTGCCGCCCGCGCTGACGATGATCTGCTCCGCGTCGCCGAAGTGGCCGTCCTTGTCGAGCAGGGCGGCGAGCGAGACCAGCCGGCCCAGCCAGTCGCGTACCCGCTCGGGGGTCGCGTCCAGGACCTCGCCCTCGTATCCGGCGACGCCCACCAGGCGCAGGGTGCGGGTGGCCGTGACGGCCTCGGCGATGGCCGTGCAGTCGGCTTCGGTACGGGCGCCGGTGCGGGCGCCGTCGCCGGCGGCCAGTTCGACCACCACGTCCAGCGGGCGACGGCCGTCGCCGGCGGCGCTGAGGGCCTGGTCCATCAGCTCGACGCCGCGCACCGAGTCCACGTAGCAGACCAGCTCGAAGTCCGGGTCGCGGTCGAGCTCGGCGGCGAACCAGCGCAGCGCCACCTCGTCCACCAGCTCGTTCGCGAGGAAGATCCGCTGGACGCCGTACGCCCGGTAGACCCGTGCCTGGTGCGGGACGGCGGCCGTGATGCCCCACGCGCCCCGCTCCAGCTGGCGCTCGAAGAGCTGCGGCGCCATGGAGGTCTTGCCGTGCGGGGCGAAGGCGAGGCAGTGGCGCTCGGCGTAGGTCTCCAGGAGAGCGAGGTTGTGTTCCAGTGACTCCGCGGACAGCGCGAGCACGGGGGTGGTGAAGCCCCCGTCGAACAGATTGCGGCGCTGGGCGGCCAGCTCGCCGACGGTCAGCCCTTCGGCGTCCGGGGGCAGCCCCTTGAACCGGTGGTCGACACGCTCGTCCGCGAGCCGGGCGAGGGGGCGGCTGGTCATGGGGGCCTCCTGGTGGTGCGGTTGCCGCCCAGTATCCGCGTTCACCCGGAGGTACGGGCACGCGGGGCGCCCAGGCGTCGGCTGCCGCAGCCGCAGCCGACGCCGCCGTAGCGGCGACGGCCCGGGCGCCCCACTCACTGCTGCCGCACCGGCGTCAGCCGGTGCAGTACTGCTGCTCCTTGCCGATCGACCGGTACATGCAGTCCGCGTTCTCCAGGAGCTGGAGCACCGCGTCGCGGTTGCGGCTGGTCTCGCGCTCGATCACCTCGTCGGCCGGGTAGAAGCCGCCGCCGAAGATGCTGGTCGGGTACATCTCGAAGGTGTAGCCGAAGATCTTCTGGTTGCCCCACAGCCAGTCGTCGATGGACCCGTCCGTGATGTACAGGTCGCTCGACTGCTCGGGCGTGTAGCCGTTGCTCGCGGCCATCTTCTGGCCGACGGTGGCGAAGGCGTTGCGGTCGTCCTGGGTCATGCCGGTGGCGGTGTCGGCCGTGGTGTAGCCGAACGGCCAGAGCACCAGCTCACTGTAGGTGTGGAAGTCGATGCCCGCCTTGATCTGCTGCTTCCCGCCGACGACCCGGGAGCGTACGAAGTCGGCGACGACCTTCACCTCGGGGGCGGACTCGGCGGACTTGCCGCGGTAGGTCTCGGAGCTGGTGGAGCCGGACGAACCGCCGCAGCAGCCCCACTTGTAGTTCCAGTTGCGGTTCATGTCCGTACCCACGTATGACGAACCGGTGTTCGGCTGCCGGTTCTTGCGCCAGCTGCGGTAGCGGCCGGTGGCGATGTCGTACTCGCCGCCGTCCGGGTTGAGGTCGGGCACGATCCAGAGCTCGCGGCTGTTGACGGCGTTGGTGATCCGGGAGTCGGTCCCGTAGTCCTCGCCGAGCTCGCGCAGCAGGTAGAGCGCCATTTCGACGGTCAGGTGCTCACGGGCGTGCTGGTGGTGGGTGAACAGGACCTCGGGTTCGTTCTCGTCGGTGCCGACGTTGTCGCTGACCTTGACGGCGATGATGTCGCGACCTTCGTAGGACTTACCGATCACCTTCTTGCTCATGATGCTCGGGTAGGCGGCGATGCGCTGGTTGATCTCCGCGTTCATCTCGGCGTAGTTGTGGTACTTCGAGTCGGATGACGGGAAGTCGAACGCCTTGGCCGTCGCGCCCTCGACGGTGCGTACGGGCGGGCCGGGCAGGAGTTCGAGCTTATGGCCGATGGCGCGCAGCCGCTTCGCCTGGGCGGCGTTGGCGCTGACGACGAGGGAGTGGTCGTCGGCCTCGTCGATCGACACGCCGGTGGCGGCGATCGCGGTGCGCTCGGCGACGGTGGACGGGCCGTGGATCTCGTACTGCCTGGTCTGCTCCTCCTGGAGGGCCACGGGTGTGATGCGGTCCCGGTCGGGGGAGGGGGTGGGAGCGGCGGTCGCGGTGAGTGGCGCGGCCACGGCGAGCGCGAGCAGGGTCGCGAAGGCCGTGGTCCGTGTGGCGGACCTTCTGCCACTGCCGCGGATACGAAGTCGCATGCTGGCTCCTGGGTAGGGAGTGTGGGGGTTGCTCTGCGACGTGCGGGTATGACGGGCACATGGTGGGGGTATGGCATGCCCCGGTCAAGGGGATGCACGGTCAATCGGCCATTCGGCCCACAAGTTGGGAAGGCGGGACCTCGACCATGACAGGCACCCAGGACACCGAGGGCACCGAGGGCACCGAGGCGGAAGGCGCACGGCCACCGGCGGCCCGGACCCGGACCCGCAAGGCGAGCTGGAAGCATATCGGCCCAGGCATCGTTGTCGCGGCAACCGGCGTCGGAGCCGGTGACCTTGTGGCGACCCTGATCGCGGGCAGCAAGTTCGGCTACACCCTGCTGTGGGCCGCGATCGCCGGCTGCCTCGTCAAGATCTCGCTCGCCGAGGCCACCGGCCGCTGGCACCTGGCCACCGGCCGGACCATCCTCGACGGCTGGCGCAGCCTCGGCGCCTGGACATCGGTCTACTTCGGCCTCTACGTCATTGTGTGGGGCTTCATCTACGGCGCCGCGGCCATGTCATCCACGGCCCTCCCGCTTGCCGCGCTCTTCCCTGACACGCCCGGCGGACTCAAGACCTTCGCCATCGCCGCCGGCCTCATCGGCCTCGCCCTGGTCTGGTTCAACCGCTACGCACGCTTCGAGAAGCTGATGACCGTACTCATCGGCATCAAGTTCCTCATCGTCGTGTACGTCGCGGTGCGCGTCGCCCCGGACGTGCCGGCCGCCCTCGCCGGTCTCGTCCCCGTACTGCCCGACGGCTCCTTCTTCTACACGCTCGGCCTGATCGGTGGAGTCGGCGGCACGATCACCATGGCCGCGTACGGCTACTGGATCAACTCCAAGGGCTGGACCGACGCGTCCTGGATGAAGATGATGCGGCTCGACAACCGCGTCGCCTACCTCACCACCGGCGTGTTCGTCGTCGCCATGCTCATCATCGGCGCCGAACTGCTGCACGCCTCCCACCTCGCGCTGGAGGGCGGCGGTGACAAGGGGCTGCTCGGACTCAGCGACATCCTGGAAGAGCGGTTCGGGGTCTTCACCGCCAAGCTCTTCCTCGTCGGCTTCTGCGCCACGTCCTTCTCGGCGCTGGTCGGGGTCTGGCACGGGGTGAGCCTGCTCTTCGCCGACTTCACCGAGCGGCTGCTGCGGACCCGTCAGGGCATCGAGGAGAACGCGGTCGAGGAGGTCGCCAAGGGCCGCCGCGAACGCTCCTGGCCCTTCCGGGCGTACATGCTGTGGCTGACCTTCCCGCCGATGGGCCTGCTCTGGCTGGACGAGCCGTTCGGGCTGGTGGTCGCGTACGGCGTGCTCGGGGCGCTGTTCATGCCCTTCCTGGCGCTGACCCTGCTGTGGCTGCTCAACTCGGTGCGCACACCGCTGGAATGGCGCAACGGGTGGGTGAGCAACGGCATGTTGCTGGTGGCCGGCCTGTTGTTCGTCGTGCTGTGCGTGCAGCAGCTGCGCGAACTGCCCTGGTAGGTATGACCGTCGCCCTGTCGCACCGACCTGCCGATCGCCACGTTTGCCCTGCCGTCAAATGTGGCACGCATGCCCCGTTCAGCCTTTCGAGTTCAATCCCGCGACTGGAACCGGCCGGAAGGGGGAGCGCGGTCGCTGGATGCCCTGTCTGTCCGGCTTTGCTGCCGAGTGTGGGTCCGAATGCCACGTGGGTTCCTCATGTTGGGTTTTCGGGCCAGGAAGACGCAGATAAGGTGCTGATGCAGCCGTACCGGGCAGGAACGATCTGCGGTCGCCGGGTCCCGGAGACCGGGAGACCGGAGTGGACGGGGACTGAGAGTGCCGACTGTCATCGCGTCGACCAGTGCGGACCTGGTGCTGCCGCCCACCGACCAGCAGACGCCGACCGCCGCCGTCATCCAGGCACCCGAAGCCCAGCCCCTGGAGACCGCGCTCGCCGATATGCACGTGCTCGTGGAACAGCACGGCTACGTGGTCGTCGTGTACCCCGCGTCCGTGCCGACCGCCCACGAGCAGCGGATGTTCGCGATCCGGGCCATGCTGGAAAGCGACCGGATCGCCCTGCTCCGATCGGATCTGCCACCTCTCGGCGTGGCGGTCCTGGTGCGCCAGTTACGCCAGCTTTCGGTCTGCGACTTCAGCGCCGGCGTCATCGCGTCCGCGGCGCGGCTGCTCGCCCACTACGTCTACGCGGGCGCCGTGCTGAACTCCGTCACCCGGCTCGACCGGGTGCCGGTGGACCTCAGGTCCCACGCCAAGTCCTGGGTACCCGGCTCCCAGTTCGCCGTACTCGCCGGGCCGAACCCGCAGTTGCACCGGATCGGGCCGAGTGCCGGGATCCTGAGCGGCCCTGACTTCGCCACTCAAATGCTCGTGGCGGGTGGTCAGGCGTCCACCGACTGGGTGACCGGCACGCTCGCCCCCGCCTGGCAGGTCCACACAGTCCACGAGGCGGCCCTGCCCGCGGACTCCCCCCGCTGGTGGGGCACACCGAAGTTGGCGGAATTCGCCGCGTTCCTGCCCGATATCTCCGTGCTCTACCAGCTGGTCGCGTCCGTACGGCGAGCCAGGTGCCACTGGTGCTCCCTGGAACTCATCGGCGACCGCTGCGGCTTCTGCTCCGCACCCCTGCCCCTGCCCGATCCCGAGGCCGATCCAGGGCAAGGGGCCGGGCCCGGGAGCCGCCTCCCGGTGATGAGACCGACCTGACCCACACACCGCACCAGCGCGTCGTACCGCGCCCCCGTACCGCCCCTGCCCGCTCTGGCCCACGTATGCGAACGAGGTTGTCCGGCCCATGAACTCACGCCAGCGCCGCGGCGTCATACTCCTGCTGCTGTCGCTCCTGTGCGCCTTCGGTGCCTTCGCCGGCGTGCTCTCCGTGATCAGCGACGTGAACGCGAAGGTCGGACCCGAGGTGTCGGCTTACGAGATCACATCGGATGTGCCGCCCTACACCGCGCTCAGACCAGGACAGTTCGAGAAGGTCACCATGCCCGAACGCTGGCTGTCGGAGAACGCGGTGACCGACCTGTCCCAGATCAGCGGGAAGATCGCGGTCACCCGGCTGAAAAAGGGGTCGCTGCTCCAGAGCGACATGATCGTGGACCGTCCCGCCCTCCAGCCCGGTGAGCAGGAGATCGCCATCATGATCGACGCGGCGACCGGGGTGGCGGGCAAGATCAAGCCGGACTCGCGCGTCAACATCTACGCCACGTTCGCGGGCGAACGGGACGGTGCCACGGCCGGGGCAGCCCGGTCAGCAGCCCAGGTAGACCAGTCGGTGGTCATCGTCTCCAACGCCAGGGTCGTGGACGTGGGCCGGCTCACCGCGCTCGAACCGGACCGCGACAACAGGGGCAACCAGGCCACCGAGGCCGTACCGATCACCTTCGCGCTCAGCACCCTGGACGCCCAGCGTGTCGCGTACGCCGAGTCCTTCGCCAAGCACGTACGCCTGGCACTGATCGGTCAGGGCGGCGAGACCGCGATCAGCCCCGCCGACCGTACGTACACGCTGGACAAGGACAAGTGAGGTCGGGATGACCACCAGGATCCTCCCCGCCATCGGCGACCCCGAAGCGGCACGGTCCGTCACGACGCTGCTGAGCCGGCTGCCCGACGCCGAACCCTGCGCTCCGGTCGCCGACTCGACGCAGCTCGTCGACACACTGGCGCGACTCGCCGGTGAGTCGCTCGACGAACTGCCCGAGGTCGTGCTGGTACACGAACGCATCGGGCCCGTACCGGCACTGGAACTGGTGCGCGAGGTCGCCCTGCGCTTCCCCGCCGTCGGCGTCGTACTCATGACCTCCGACGCGAGCCCCGGCCTGTTCTCCGCCGCGATGGAGTCGGGAGCCAGAGGCCTTGCCGTGCTGCCGCTCAGCGTCGAGGAGCTGGCCCACCGGGTCCAGACCGCGGCCCAGTGGTCCGCCGGCGTACGGCGGCATCTGGGTACGGGCGGCGAAGAGCTCCCGGGACCCGCGGGCACCGTGGTCACCGTCACCGGAGCCAAGGGCGGTGTCGGCACGACCGTCACCGCGGTCCAGCTCGCCCTGGCCGCCCGCGCCTCCGGCCGTACGGTCGCGCTGGCCGACATGGACGTGCAGACCGGCGATGTCGCCTCGTACCTCGATGTGCAGTTCCGCCGCTCGATCGCCGACCTGGCAGCGGTCTCGGACATATCCCCGAGGGTGCTGTCCGACGCGGTGTTCAGCCATCCGACCGGACTCGCCCTGCTGCTGGCCCCCGGTGACGGCGAACGCGGAGAAGAGGTCACCGACCGGGCCGCCCGGCAGATCGTGCGGGCCCTGCGGTCCCGCTACGAGGTCGTCGTCATCGACTGCGGAAGCCAGATGCACGGCGCGAACGCCGTGGCCGTCGAAATGGCCGATACCGCACTGCTGGTCACCACCCCGGACGTGGTGGCGGTGCGCGGCGCCAAGCGGGTCGTACGGCTCTGGGACCGGCTCCAGATCCGCAAGGCGGAGGAGACGATCACCGTGGTCAACCGCCACACCCGCGGTACGGAGATACAGCCGCCGCTCATCCAGAAGATCACGGGCACCAGGGTGGCGGGCACGGCGATCCCCGCGAACTTCAAGGAGCTCCAGGGGGCGGTGGACTCCGGGCGTATGCATGAACTCGACGCCAAGAGCACCGTGAAGCAGGCGCTGTGGGGCCTGGCCGGTGAACTGGGTCTGGTGAAGCTCCCCGACGGGGGCGGACGGAGCGGTAGGTTCCGAGGCGACCGGAGCGACCGGGGCTCGATCGGAGGCCGCCGCAGACGTGGCGACTCCCGGGAGTGGGAGGGGGCACGCTGACCGATGGTGGGCTTAGGCAGGCAGTGGCCGAGGTCTGACCGGTCCCGGGGCCGGTTCGGGGACCGCGGCCAGACGGCGATCGAGTTCCTGGGTGTCACACCGCTGATCATCCTGCTGCTGGTGGTGCTCTGGCAGTGCGCCCTGATCGGCTACACGTACAGCCTGGCCGGGAACGCGGCCGACCAGGCGGCACGGGCGGGCGCGGTGTCCGAGGGCGGTGCCGGGCAGCAGGCATGCCAGGAGGCGGCGAAGGAGGACCTACCCGCCGCCTGGGCCGCGAACATGGACGAGACGGCGTGCGCCGCCGGAACAGGCCTCTTCACGGCGACCGTGGTGTTCGACGTACCCGCACTCGTGCCGGGCGTACTCGATTTCCCGATGCGGGTGACTGGCAAGGCGTCCGCAGTGAGGGAGCACTGACATGTACCGGAGCCGGACCGGAGCCAGGCCCAAGCCCAAGCCCGAGGCCAGACCCGAGGCCATGACCAAGTCCGAGGCCAGGCCCAAGCCCGAGGCCAGGCCCAAGCCCAGGAAGCGGGCGGCGCGGCGGGAAAGCGGCCAGGTCGCCATCGAGTACCTCGGCTTCCTCCCGCTGCTGCTGCTCGTCGGCCTGCTCGCCATCCAGCTCGGCATCGCTGCCTACACAGCGAACCAGTCAGGCACCGCGGCACGGGCCGCCGCCCGTGCCGCGAGCGTGGACGACCCGGAGATCAGCCCGGACCAGGCAGCCGCAGGCGCCGTCAGCGGCTGGCTCGCCGAGAACATGACCCTGCAGCCGGGCGGCGGAGACGACGAGGTCACGTACACCGTGCGGATCAAGGTCCCGTCGCTCCTGCCGGGCGTGGACTGGGGCACGGCCGAGCGCAGCTCCACCATGCCCCGGGACTGAGGAGGGAGTCACGCATATGAGCCTGCGCGCACGCATCGCCGCCCCCGAGGAGAACGGCGGGGGCCACGAGGACGGCCGCCTGGTCGCCACCTATCGCACAAAGCTGCTCGAAGAGATCGACCTCGCGGAGATGTCGTCGCTTCCCGCCGCCGACCGGCGGGCCAGGCTCGAACGCGTACTCGGCCACATCATCAGCCGCGAAGGCCCGGTCCTCTCCACGTCCGAACGCGCGCAGCTGATCCGCCGGGTGGTGGACGAGGCCCTCGGACTCGGCATCCTGGAGCCCCTCCTGGAGGACGCCTCCATCACCGAGATCATGGTGAACGGCCCTGACCAGATCTTCGTGGAGCGCGACGGCAAGGTGACGCAGCTCCCGCTGCGCTTCGCCTCCCACGAGCAGCTGATGCAGACGATCGAACGCATCGTCTCCACCGTCAACCGCCGCGTGGACGAGGCAAACCCCATGGTCGACGCCCGCCTGCCCAGCGGGGAGCGCGTCAATGTGATCATTCCGCCGCTGTCCCTGACCGGAGCCACCCTCACCATCCGGCGCTTCCCGCAGACCTTCACCCTCCAGGAACTGATCGGCCTCGGCTCGATCGACGAGCACCTGCTGTACCTGCTGTCCGGACTCGTCCAGGCGAAGTTCAACATCATCGTCTCCGGGGCCACCGGCACCGGAAAGACCACACTGCTCAACGCTCTCTCCGGGCTGATCCCCGACCACGAGCGCATCATCACCATCGAGGACTCAGCCGAACTCCAGCTCCAGCAGTCCCATGTGATCCGGCTGGAGTCCCGCCCGGCGAACGTCGAGGGCAAGGGCCAGGTCACCATCCGCGACCTGGTACGCAACTCGCTCCGGATGCGCCCGGACCGGATCGTGGTCGGCGAGGTACGCGGCGGCGAGTCACTCGACATGCTCCAGGCAATGTCGACCGGCCACAACGGCTCGCTGGCCACCGTCCACGCCAACAGCGCCGAGGACGCGCTGATGCGGCTGAAGACCCTCGCGTCGATGTCCGAGGTCAAGGTCCCCTTCGAGGCGCTGCACGACCAGATCACCAGCGCGGTCGACGTGCTCGTACAGCTCACCAGGTACGCGGACGGCACCCGCAGGGTCACCGAGATCGCCTACCTCGACTCCCATGGACGCGACGCCGACCCCTTCGGCCGCGACCCCACCGCGCCGCTCGGGCGGGACGCCTACGGGCGCGGCGTCTACCGCATCGTCACCGTCGCCCGGTTCGAGGCCGAGCCCATGGGCGCCGACGGCCGGATTCAAGGCCGGTTCCGCCACCACCCGCTGCCAAGGCGCCTCGCCGAGCGCCTCTACATGTCCAACCAGCCCATTCCGCAAGCCTTCGGTGTCGCCGCGTTCCCCAACCAACTCGCCACCCGAGAGGCCCTGTAGGTACCCGACGATGGACAACCTCGTACTGCTCACGATCGGCGTCACCCTGCTGTGCTGCGTGCTCGCGGTCACGGGCGTCCAGACGTACGCCAAGGGGAAGGCGGAACGTGCGGCACTGGTCGACCGGCTTTCGTTCGCCGGTCAGATCGAGGCGGCGACGCCGGGCAGACCGCGCCGCTTCCGGGGCGTGGACCGCAGACTGCGCGGAACGGCTCTCGGACGGAAGCTCGAATTCAAGCTCGCCGCCACCGGACTCGACCTCACACCGGGCGAGTTCTTCGTCTACGCCATCGCCGCACTGGCCGGGCTGTGGCTGATCGCCGCGTCCGTGCTGGCCGCGTTCTTCGGCCCGGTGGCCGCCCTGATCGGCCTCTGGGGCACCAACACCTTTCTCAACTGGCAGCGCACCAAGCGCACCGAGCGCTTCATCAACCAGCTCCCCGAGCTCTCCCGCATCCTCGCCAACGCCACCGAAGCCGGACTCGCACTGCGTACCGCGATCTCCATGGCCGCCGAGGAGTTGCAGGATCCGGCGGGCAAGGAACTGGACCGCGTCGCCCAGCGGCTCGCGGTGGGAGAACCCCTGGAGGACGCCCTGAGCGAACTGACCGAGAGACTGCCCTCACGCGAACTGGTGGTCCTGGTCACCACCCTCGTCCTCTCCAACCGCGCCGGCGGCACGGTCGTCAGCTCACTGCGCAACCTCACCGAGACGCTGGAAGAACGCAAGGAGACCCGGCGCGAGATCCGGACACAGCTTTCCCAGGTGACCGTGACCGCCTACGCGGTTCCGGTGTTCGGACTGGGGGCTCTGCTCCTGATGAATCTGGTGATGCCCGGTGCGCTGGACCGGATGACGGGGGCGACCATCGGCCAGGGTGCCGTGGTCGTCTCGCTGGCGCTGTACGCGATCGGATTCGTTGTGATCCGCCGCCTGTCCCGTATCGACGTGTGACGTCCGAACGCTGAAGGGATCATCGGACATGGGGATGCCGTACATCGGGCTGGTGCTCGCCACCGTCCTCGCCCTCGGTGTCTACGGGACCATCCACGGCATCCGGATGTACCGCGCCGACGCCAAGCTCCCCGGGGACCTCGCGGTGGCCCTGGAGATCGGCGCGAGCCGTACCGGCGCGGTGGGATCCGGAATCGACCGCCTGGGGATGCGCTGGGCCCCACTGGTGCTGAGGATGATGGGCCCCAAGGCGGTCAACCGGAAACGCCGCCAGATCGACCTCGCCGGCAACCCCGGCGGCCTCACCATAGACCGGTACGCGGCGCGGCGGGCCGTCTACGGCGCGCTCGGCTTCTTCGGAGCGTTCACGACGATCATCCGCGGCGAGATCCTGCTCACGGTGCTGCTGATCGCCTTCGGACTGTTCTGGATCGAGGTCGGCATCTGGTCCGCGGTCCGCGTCCGCAAGGACCACATCGAGCGGACGCTGCCGGACTTCCTCGATGTGCTGGCCGTGGTCGTCTCCGCCGGTCTGGGCTTCCGGCAGGCGCTGGAGCGGGTGGCCGAGAAGTACGAGGGGCCATGGGCGGACGAACTGTCCATCACCCTGCGCCAGATGGACATGGGCGTCAGCAGGCGACAGGCGTTCGAGGAACTGCGCAGGCGCAATGACTCGGAGCAGGTGGGGATGTTCGTGACGGCGCTCCAGCAGGGCGAGGAACTGGGTGCCCCGATCGTGGACACCCTCATCCAGATCGCCAACGACATGCGGCGCGCCGACGCCCAGAACGCCCGCCGGAAGGCCGCGAAGGCGGTACCGAAGGCCACCTTCGCGGTGACCTCGTTCCTGCTGCCGGGCACGTTGATCCTGCTGACGGTCGGGTTCGTGTACGGCGCGGACGTCGACTTCAGCTTCCTGACGGGCGAGTGAGCGGGAACCGATGGCACACCACCACCCCGAACGCCGCCCCGAAACGCAGCGGGATCCGCTGCCGGAGGCGCTGCCTGGGGAGCCGGAATCCCCGCCCGCGGAGCCTGGATGGCTGCCCCCGCCGGGCATCCAGGTCAACGCGCTCCAGGCACTGTGCCGCCAGGTCTTCGGCTTCCGGCTCGCGATGATCGCCCTCGCCACCCCGTTCGCCATCGAGGGCGCCGCCCCCGGGTTACCCCAATGGCTGATCGGCGCGGCCATCGTGGTCACGTTCATGGGCTCGTACGTCCTCTTCCGGGACTGGGAGCGTTTCGGCCCGCACTTCCTCCGCCACCCCTGGCTGCTGGCCGTCGACGCGGTCTTCGGGGCATTGCTGCTGATCACAGGGACGCCCGAGTCCACACTCGCCTATGTCACGGTGTGCACCCCGCTGCTCGCGGGACTGGTGTACGGATGGCGGGGCGCCGCGGTCTTCGCCGCACTCCAGACGGTGATCATCTTTCTGGTCTACGGTGGCAACAGGCATCTGGAGGCCGACAGCGCCACCACTCTGCTCCTCCCCGGGTTCTGCGTGATCGCCGGAGCGGTCGGGGTCACCCTGCGGAACCTGCTGCTGCGTGTCGGCGCGGCAAGCCAGGCGCTGACCGAGACCCGCGCCCGACTCGCGGCCAACGAGGCGGTGGAGGAGGAGCGTTCACGGCTCGCGCGCGAGATGCACGACTCGTTCGCCAAGACGCTGCATGGTCTGGCACTCGCCGCCGACGCGCTGACGAGGTCGGCGGACCGTACGGACCCTCGCACCATCAGACAGCAGGCCGACCTGGTCGCGCACGCCGCACGGCGCGCTGCGGCAGAGTCCCGCGAACTGCTGTCCGACCTGCGCCGCGAGCCCAGGGACCAGGGCCAGGAGCCGGGAGGGGTGGACATCGGCGCCGAACTGTCCGCACGCACAGCCCACTACACCCATCGCGGCGGCGCGCGCATCACCCTCCACCGCCTCGGCACCGCCCCGTTGCCCCTGGTCCCCCGGGCAATCGCCCGACAGCTCCTCACGGTGGTCTCGGAGGCGCTGGAAAACGCCCACCGGCATGCGGAGCCCACCCGCATCGACGTGTCGGCCGGCGTGGAGGGCGGGTTCCTACGCGTCAGCGTGTACGACGACGGCCCTGGGCTGCCCCCGGGCATCACCCTCGACCAACTCAAACGCCACGGCCACTACGGCCTCGTCGGCATGGTGGAACGCGCCGCGTCCATCGGCGCCCGGCTCCGCATCGGCCGTGGCCAGGCGGCCCGCGGCACCGAAGTGCGCCTGGAACTGCCCCTGTCGGCCATCGCACCCAGCCGCACCCCCCGGAAGGAGGCCGCCGAATGCCGGACGTCTTCTCAGCCCACCCTGCACAGAACCCCCTTCGCGTCGTGGTCGCCGACGACAACCCGGTCGTGAGGGCGGGCCTCGGCGCCCTGCTCTCCGACCGTAACGACGTCGCCGTCGTCGCCGAGGCGGCGAACGGCCGCGAAGCCTGCGAAGTCACCCTCCAGCACCGCCCGGACGTCGTACTGCTGGATGTGCGCATGCCGGGCGTGGACGGCATCTCCGCCCTGCCGCATCTGGTCAAGCTCGCCCCGGTGATGATGCTGACGTACAGCCGGGAGACCGAGATCGTCCACGAGGCCCTGAGACTCGGCGCCGACGGCTACCTTGTCCACGGCGAGTTCACCGCCGACCAACTGGTCCAGGCAGTACGCGACATCAAGAACGGCCAGGCCCACTTCACCACCAGCGCGGCCAACGCCTTGCTCCAGCACGTGCGGCAACCCGCGCAGCCACGCCGGGGTCTTTCGCAACTGCAACCCTTTGTGGCACATTCTTATGAGGCAGAAGGACTTGGTTCTTCTGCGAACAGGTCGGAGTTCGGGCTGAGTTCGCGGGAGGTGGAGGTCATGGACCTGATTGCGTCCGGGATGAGCAACCAGCAGATCGCCGCCGCCTGCTTCATCAGCGAGAAGACCGTCAAGAACCACATCAACCGCATCTTCGCCAAGCTCCACACCACCACCCGCAGCAACGCCATCGCCCACTGGCTCGGCACCGCACCGGCTACGGGCTGCGGTGATGGTTGCGGTAGTGATCGTGGCCAGATGGAAGGCGAACGGCCATGACCGGGCGAACACCCCGAAGACAGATCATGGTTTGGGCCCGGGAATGGGTCCCAGGGCCCTGTTCGGAGCAGTCTGCTCAGGCGTACGTTCCCCAGGAGACTTACGCGTCGGTCGATAGGTCATCGGCCGGACCCGAAGGGGATCACGATGTCGAACACCATGCTGAAGGCCGCGGCTCATATGCAGGTTCGGGTGAGTGGCTGGGCGAACACGGCCGTTGTGAAGATCCGAAGGCGTTACGGGAGCGCGGATCGCGGTCAGACGGCGTTCGAGTACTTGGGGATCATTCTGGTGGTCGTGGCGATCATTGGTGGGATGGTGGCCACGGGGATCGGTGCGGCGATCACTACGCGAATCACCGGGCTGGTGAACAGTATTACTGCTGGCTCCGGCGAGTGACTCTGACTCGCGTCAGCGAAAGCGATCGAGGGCAGGCCTTCCCCATCTACATCATGATGGTGGCAGGCCTGCTCTTTCTCGCTCTCGCATTCTTTGCGGTCGGCAAGGCTTCAGCGACCCGCAACGGGGCCCAAGGTGCAGCAGACGCTGCGGCACTCGCCGCAGCCCTGGAGGCTAGGCGCGAGATGGGTCCGGACTTTCTTGCAGCGCTCATGGTGCCACATGGACTGGAAGAATTCTTCAGCAGTGCCAGGTCTACTGGGAAATCTTGCGTAGAGGCTCAGCGTTTTGCTGATAAGAACCGCGCTGACTTGGTATCAAACGGACTTGATGGACCATGTGCATGGAGTGGCGGGGTATTTCAGGACGAGGTCACCGTCAATGTGAGAACCCGCTACACGGTGGGGGAATCCGTGCTCCCTGGAACCTCCGAGCGCCACGCTACGGCCAGTGCGACTGCTCGTGTTGAGTTCCTGTGCTCCTGGGAGCTGGTAGCCAACCGAGTTGGGTCGGGCAAAGGAAGTGGGGAGGCGAGTGCTTCGAAGGACGAGCCGAACCTGATCGAGTTCACCTGCGAGGATCGTGACAAGTTCACCGTTGATCCGTTGAACCCAGAGCCTTGGGGTGAGTTGGCCGAGGCGTTCTTCGCGATTCATTTGATCGACTGACGGACATCGAGTGATGAGTAAAGGAAGTAGATCCATGAGCATTCGGCGCACCGGGGCGACCCAGAGGCTGGTTGCGACGGTCTGGATGGCGGCGGTGCTCACCCTCACATTGTCCGCCTGCGGGGGTGATCAAGGTAAAGAGTCGGACGAGGGGGCGCCGTCGGCGCCGAGTCCCTCTGAGCGGGTGGACGCGAAGGGTGATGCTGTCTCGGGGGAGGGCGTGGATCGGAGTGTGAAAATCGCCGAAATGAAGGGGCGAGGGGGCTTGGTACTCGTCATTAACGAGATCAAGCGTGACTCCGGCGGTTTCGTTACGGTGAACGGCGAGATTCGGAATACCGGCGATGGGATCCGCGATACAGGTGGCTGGGCTGGTGCGGAGAGCGCCGTGGTCGCAGCCAACCCCAACTCGGTAGCGGGTGCCACGCTCGTTGATAGAGTCGGGAAGAAGCGCTACTACATCCTGCGCGACACGGACGGCCGTTGCCTTTGTACGACAGGTATTCTTCCGATCAACGCGGGAAAGGTTGCCCCGGTCTTCATGCAGTTCCCGGCTCCGCCCGGCGGTACGGTTGAGGTTGACTTCACGCTACCCACCTTCGCGTCTGCGACCCTCAAGATGGACGGGTGAGGGCATGGTTAATGGTGCGCGGCCCAATGCGAGAGGGCAGGTGAGAAGGATCGCTGTGGCAGTAGCGTTGCTTGCAGCGGCCGGGGCAATTGATGTGCCAAACGCACTCGCGGATGAAGGCCCCAGTGTTCCGCCTGGAACCGAGGCATCGGCCGCGGCGCCTGTCGAGGTCAATCCCGAAGACACCGACCTGAAGATGGCCGACGGTGCGACCTTGGGCGAATCAAGGGTGCTCGACATCGTCCAGGTCGTCGAGGAGCAAGGCGGCGAGGAACGTCGCGAAGACACCAACGCCACAGTCAAGTTCGCCCTCCAGGCCGAGGTGCTCTTCGCCAAGGACAGCTCCGCCCTCGGCCCCGCCGCCAACGCCCGTATCGTGGCGATCGCCGCCGAGATCAGGAAGCAGAACGCGGCCAAGGTCCGCGTGTTCGGGTTCACGGACAACCTCGGTACCTCC
Source organism: Streptomyces sp. NPDC127084 (assembly GCF_042724175.1). Taxonomy (NCBI): domain Bacteria; kingdom Bacillati; phylum Actinomycetota; class Actinomycetes; order Kitasatosporales; family Streptomycetaceae; genus Streptomyces; species Streptomyces sp. NPDC127084. The sequence continues at coordinate 18,340 of NZ_JBHXFA010000009.1, read as the reverse complement.
GCGCACGGGGACGTGCTGTCCAAGCAGCGGGCCAATGCGGTGCATGGGGTGCTGAGCAGGGAGCTCGGGGGTGGTGGCACCACCTTCGAGATCCGCGGGTACGGCGAGCAGTACCCGATCGCGGACAACGGCACCGAGGAAGGCCGCAAGAAGAACCGCCGGGTCGAGGTGTCCTTCCCGCGCGGTGAGGGAGGCTCCTAGAGCGGTGGCGGCAGGCGGGGTGCCCGGCGGGGTGCGGGAGCGCACGCGTACATAATCGACCGCATGTCCCAGCACCCCCGTCCCCTGCTCGCCCGTCTGCGCAGTGCCCCCGTCGTCCCCGCCCTGCTCGGGTACGCGGCCGTCCGGCTGACTGGCATGGTGGTCCTCGCCATCGCCGCGGCGGCCACCGGCAAGGACGGGCTGCACCGGCTCAAGGGGCGCTGGGATGCGGTCTGGTATGTCCGGATCGCGGAGAACGGCTATGGGTACGAGGTGACGCTGCCCGACCACAGCGTGCACTCCGATCTCGCGTTCTTTCCGCTGCTGCCCGCACTGGAGCGGGGCGTCTCCGAGGCCCTGCCGTTCCTCGACGCCGCGACCGCGGGGCTGGTGATCGCCTGGGTCGCCGCGTTCGGCGCGGCGTGGGGGATCTACGCCGTCGGGGCGCAGGTCGCGGGGCAGCGGGCCGGGGTGCTGCTGGCCATGCTGTGGGGTGTGTATCCGACCGCGTTCGTGCAGTCGATGGCGTACACGGAGACCCTGTTCACCGCCTTCGCCGCCTGGTCGCTGTACGCGCTGCTGAACGGCCGCTGGATCACCGCCGGCGCGCTGTGCGCGCTCGCCGGGCTGACCCGGCCGTCGGCCGCCGCGCTCGTCGCGGCAATCGGGATCACCGCGCTGGTACGCCTGGTACGCGACGGCCTCGGGGCGCTGACCTGGCGAATGGCGGCAGGCGTGGTGCTGGCGCCGCTGGGGTGGCTCGGCTACGTGGTCTTCGTGGCCGTACGCGAGGGCAGCCCGACGGCGTACTTCGAGGTGCAGGCGGCCTGGGGCAACAACATCGACGGCGGTGTGGCGCTCGCCCGGTTCGTGGGGCAGCAGCTCACGGGGGCGGCGCCGCTCGCCGGGGTCGGTCTCATCGCCGCGCTCGGGCTGCTCGGCTGGGTGGTGTGGCTCTGCCTGAAGCAGCGGCAGCCGCTGCCCGTGCTGGTCTACGGCATCGGGATCGTGGTGATCTCGCTGATCGGCGCCGCCTACTTCGGCTCCCGGCCGCGCCTGATCATGCCCGCGTTCCCACTGCTGCTGCCCCCGGCCGCCGCACTGGCCAGGGTCCGGCCGCGCTGGTCCATGACCGTGCTGGGGGCGCTCGCGGTGGCCTCCGGTGTGTACGGGGCCTTCACGCTCCTCGGCTCGGGGCCGCCGTGATGCCGAGTCGGACGCCCGGCCGCACACCCCAGCGCTCCATCTCCCCCGCCTCCGCCTCCAGCACATGCCGGGCGCGCGGCCTGGGCAGTCCCAGCCGGCCCGGTCTCATCGTGCGGACCGCGAGCACCCGCAACCGCCTGTCCAGGTACGCCACATCGATGGTGAACCGCATCCGGAACGTGTGCACGCTGTTGGCCGGGGTCAGCAGGATCGCCCCGTCGACACCGTCCCGGCCCAGCAGTCCGCGGGTCCGCGCCCGATATGAGGCCGCGATCACCAGGTCCACGGGGGCGGCCAGGCCCGGGATCGTCAACTCGCCTTGCCCGTCACGCCGGATGCCGATGTCGTCGCCCATGGGTGTCGACCGTACCCGGAGGTCCTAGGCTCGGGTCGTGGACATCGGGTACGTCGTCGTGATCGCCGCCGCCACGCTCTGGGGGGCCGGGTCAGGGGCCCTGCTGCCCCGCGCCGCGTACCGGTTGTCGGTCGAGCCGGGGGAGGCCTGGCGGGACGCCTGCCCGTCCGGCCATCCGATCACCGGGTTCGCGGGCGGCTGGCTCGGCGCGGCCCGCTGCGACGTCGGCCGCTGCGACGTCGGCCGCTGCGACGTCGGCCACCGTGAGGTCGGCCACCCCAAGGCCGACCACGGCGAGAACCACCGCCGCGGGGCCGCGGCGTACCGCGGCTCCGCGCTCATCCCCGCGCTCACCGCCGCCGGCTGCGCCGGGCTCGCCGCCGCGGCCGGGGTGCGGCCCGAAACCGCAGTATGGGTGCTGCTCGCACCCGTCGCCGTGCTGCTCGCGCTCGTCGACAGCCGCGTGCACCGGCTGCCGGACCTGCTGACCCTGCCGCTGGCGGCGGCCGCCGCCGTGCTGCTGGGCGGCGCGGCGCTGGTGCCGGGTGCCGCCGGGTCCTGGACGGCAGCGCTGCTCGGCGGACTCGTGCTCGGCGGGGCGTACTTCACGCTCTTCCTGATCAACCCCAGAGGCATGGGCTTCGGCGACGTGAAGCTCGCGGTCTCGCTGGGGATCGCCCTCGGCTGGTACGGCTGGGAGGTGCTGTTCGCCGGGGCCTTCGCGGGGTTCCTGCTCGGGGCGGTGTACGGCTTCGGGCTGGTGCTGCTGCGCCGGGCGAGCCGTGGATCGGCGATCCCGTTCGGGCCGTTCATGATCGGAGGGACCTTGATCGGTCTCCTCATGGGGGCGGCGCTGGCTGCGTAGGCGTCGCCACTCCAGCCTCTAGCATGCGGGCGTATGCGGACATTCTTCGCCAATACCGAGATCGTGCCTGCCCATGCGCAGACGATCGAAGCCCGTGCCGTGCGCCCGCCACACCGGCCGGGCCGTGCGGCGGAGGCCTTCGTGTGCTGGGGATGGGCGGCGGCGCTGTTCCTCCTCTATACGACCGTCGCCGTACGCCGCCATCTACTCCTCCGCACCACGGGCTATGACCTGGGCATCTTCGAGCAGGCCGTACGTGGCTACGCCCAACTCCGGGCCCCCTTCGCCCCGCTGCGCGGCGAAGGGTTCAATCTGCTCGGCGACCACTTTCACCCGCTGATCGCCGCGCTGGCCCCGCTGTACCGGGTCTGGCCCTCCCCGCTCTGTCTGCTTGTCGCGCAGTCCGCACTGCTTGCCGTCGCCGTCGTCCCGCTCACCCGCTGGGCGGACCGTGCCCTCGGTCGGCGCGCCGCGCACGTCGTCGCCTTCGCGTACGGAATGAGCTGGGGCATCGCGTCGGCCGCGGCCTTCGACTTCCACGAGGTGGCGCTCGCCGTGCCGTTGCTCTCCTTCGCCCTGGAGGCACTCGGGCGCCGGCGCTGGCGGCAGGCGGTTGCCTGGTCCGTACCGCTGCTGCTGGTGAAGGAGGACCTCGGGCTGACCCTCGCCGCGGTCGGCGGGTACATCGCCTGGAAGGGGCCGCGGAGGTTCGGGATCCTGACCGCGGCCGTCGGGCTGATCGGTAGCGCGATCGAGATCAAGCTGCTGCTCCCGGCGTTCAACCCGGGCGGTGGCTACGCGCACGGGGCCAACCTCGCCGAGGCGCACGGCTCGCTGCTCGCCACGATCGCGTTCGCCCCGCTGGACGTGCTGCGCCCCGACGTCAAGGCCATGACCCTTGTGCTGGTCTTCGCGCCGAGCGCGCTCGTCGCCCTGCGCTCGCCGGTCTCACTGATCGCCGTGCCGACGCTGGGCTGGCGAATGCTCTCGGACAACGTCTTCCACTGGGGCACAGCCTTCCATTACAGCGCCGTGCTGATGCCCGTCGTGTTCGCGGGTCTCATCGACGCCCTCACCCGCTACCGGGAAGCCGCTCCGAACCAACCGCTCGCGTCGCGCCACCTCCGTGCCTCGCTTCTGACGGTCATCGCCGTGACGCTGGTGATGCTGCCGTCCTTCCCTCTCGCCCAGCTGGCGCAGCGCGCCACCTGGCGCACCACTGCCCATATCGAGGCCGCGCAGGCGCTGCTGCGGCGCATCCCGCACGGGGCAACGGTCGCCGCGTCGAACCGTCTGGCGCCCCAGCTCACTTCGCGCTGCGAGGTGGTGATCTTCCCGACCTGGCCGGTCGAGGGGCACCTCTACGAGTACGAGCAGCAGCGGCTGCCCCGTCCCACGGCGGAGTGGATCATCCATGACCGCAGGGCCCCGGAGGCCTGGCCCTACAAGACGGGCCACTGGCCCTACCCGATCGAGCAGCAGCTCGCGGAGCTGGAGGCGGCGAAGCGCGAGCACGGCTACGTGGTCGTGGCCGAACGGGACGGGGTCACGCTGCTGCGCCGCCGCGTATGACCGCTCCCCGGGTCGGCGCGTGACGCGGCCCTCTCGGCAACCGGGCCCTCTCGTCAACCGGGCACCCGGTCCCCGGGCCCTCTCGTCAACCGGACGCCCGGTCCCCAGGGTCCCCCGTCGGGAGTAGTCGCCGTCACGGCCCTGCTCTGCTGACCGGCCGTGCCGCGAGCCGCCGCCACCGGCTGCTTTCCCCCGTATCCCCGCGCATTCCCGCGGATTCCCCCCGGCTTCCGCGCCGTGCTTCCCTCTGCGCACCGCAGCCCACTGCCTTCGGAGAGTAATTGTGCTGCGCCGTTGCACGCGCCGAACCTCACGAAGGGTTATGGTGGAAACCCCCCCTCGGGCCGGTCCGTATCCCCCCCACGGACCGGCCCGTTTTCTTTCCCCCTCAGGCCTCGTCAGTTCCGAGCGGCCCAGATGTTCGTCCCCGCGGTGTCCACCGCGAAGGTGTCGATCTCCGCCAGCTCGCTCTCGGACAGCGGTGGCGCGGACAGCGCGGCGACGTTTTCCTCAAGCTGGTGCACACTGCTCGCGCCGATCAGCGCGGAGGTCATCCGGGGGTCGCGCAGTACCCACGACAGCGCCAGCTGGGCCAGGGACTGGCCGCGCCGCTGCGCGATCCCGTTCAGTCCGTGGAGCCTGCGGAGCACGTCGTCGGAGAGCAGCCCGGGATCGAGCGACTTGCCCTGCGAGGCGCGCGAGCCCTCCGGGATGCCGGTCAGGTACTTGCCGGTGAGCAGGCCCTGGGCGAGTGGCGCGAAGGAGATGCAGCCCATACCGGCGCCCTCGAGGGTGTCGAGCAGGTTGTCGTCCTCGATCCAGCGGTTGATCATCGAGTACGAGGGCTGGTGGATCAGGGCGGGGACGCCCATCTCCTTGAGCAGCCTGGCGGCCTCGGCGGTCTGCTCAGCGCTGTAGGACGACACGCCGACGTACAGCGCCTTGCCCTGCTGGACGGCGGACGCCAGCGCGCCCATCGTCTCCTCCAGCGGGGTGTGCGGGTCGAAGCGGTGCGAGTAGAAGATGTCGACGTAGTCGAGCCCCATCCGGCGCAGCGAGGCGTCGAGCGACGACAGCAGGTACTTGCGCGAACCCCACTCGCCGTAGGGGCCGGGGTGCATCAGATAACCGGCCTTGGTCGACACGAGCAGCTCGTCCCGGTACGCGGCGAAGTCCTGGGCGAAGAGCTTGCCGAAGTTCAGCTCGGCGGAGCCGGGCGGGGGACCGTAGTTGTTGGCCAGGTCGAAGTGGGTCACGCCCAGGTCGAAGGCGCGGCGCAGGATCGCGCGCTGTGATTCGAGCGCGCGGTCGTCGCCGAAGTTGTGCCACAGGCCGAGGGAGACCGCGGGGAGCTTGAGCCCGCTGTGGCCGCTGCGGCGGTACTCCATGGAGTCGTAGCGGCTCTCGGCGGCCCGGTAGGAGGAGCGGGAGTAGGGCGAGTAGGGGGAAACGTTCACGCTTCTCTGCTTATCACGGACTTGTGACAGGCCGGGTTGGGCCGCTGTGGACGGTGCCAAGTAACCTGGCCGCATCGGGGGCAGCCGCAGCACGCGAGAGGTGTGCCGCGCGGCGGGCCGAGAGCCACGAGGATGGTGCGTGCCGGCCCGGACGGAACCGAGAGGGTGTGGACTGAGTGAACCTGCGCGACCTGGTGTACGGGCTCTACGAGCGCCGTGTGGAGGGCCGCCTCGACCACGCCCAGGTGCCCAAGCACATCGGCGTCATCCTGGACGGCAACCGTCGCTGGGCCAAGGCATCCGGTGGCACGACGGAACAGGGCCACAAAGCGGGCGCTGACAAGATCCACGAGATGCTCGGCTGGTGTGCCGAGACCGATGTCGAGGTCGTCACCCTGTGGATGCTGTCCACGGACAACCTGGACCGCCCCGAGGAGGAGCTGGTCCCGCTGCTCGGCATCATCGAGAACGCGGTGCGCGGTCTCGCGGCGGACGGCCGCTGGCGGGTCCACCACGCCGGCACCATGGACCTGCTGCCCGCCCGTACCCAGGCGGTGCTCAAGGAAGCCCAGCAGTCGACCGCCCGTAACAAGGGGATACTCGTCAACGTCGCCGTCGGCTACGGCGGACGCCAGGAGATCGCCGACGCGGTCCGCTCGCTGCTGACCGAGCACGCGGCCAAGGGCACGACGTTCGAGGAGCTCGCGGAGATCGTGGACACGGATCTCATCGCCTCCCACCTTTACACCCGCGGTCAGCCCGACCCCGATCTGGTCATCCGCACCAGCGGCGAACAGCGGCTCTCGGGGTTCATGCTCTGGCAGAGCGCTCATTCCGAGTACTACTTCTGCGAAGTGTTCTGGCCCGCTTTCCGCAAGGTCGACTTCCTGCGCGCGCTGCGCGACTACGCGGCCCGCCACCGTCGCTACGGCTCCTGACCGGCCACGCCTCGCACACCCGGCCACGGCCGGGCCGCCACCACGGTGCCTCACCGGCGTACGAGGATGCCGCACCAGTGCGCCGGCGCCGCGTTGAGCAACGGGGCCGAGACCGGCGACGCGCACCGGACGCCCCCGTGGAGGGCCCCGGGCGCACCTCCGGACGGATGAACCCACCTCACCCATAACGGTCGTTATGCCGGATTCCGTCAGGGTTGTCCGCTCTCGCACCAGTCACTCGTGCGGCGGCGGTGACTTCACACCGCTCGTCTTTCCCGGGCGGCGCGCGGTGCGGCCCTGCCCGGCGGCGGACTCCGGACGGGCGCCTCCTCGGACATGCCCTGTTCGCCGGCGTGCGTCGACGTTTCACCGATGTTCACCGACGTTCATCGACGCGTCGTCATATGCCATTGCATGGCCGTGCTCGTTCGAGGGAATATCCCTTCCAGGTCGACATCCGGACACCGGCCGGATGCCGTTCTGCTGCGGGTGGTGCCGAGCCGCCCGCCCGGGAGGCCCTTTGCGCCAGGACGACCGTGCGTTCAGCACGGAAGGAACGGAGGGCCGGTGCCCGGCCCGTGCATCGCGGCCGGACACCGGTCCTGTCACCCCGCCTCCGGCGGGGAGACCTCCAACCCGCGACGTCGTCGCACCCCGATCTCAGCCGAGGGGGTACGTCCTTCCGTGGTGAACAGCACTAAGCGCCGCATGCCCGACAGGCGCACATACGTTCTCGACACCAGCGTCCTGCTGGCCGACCCGCACGCCATGGCCCGATTCGACGAGCACGAGGTCGTGCTCCCGATCGTCGTGGTCACCGAGCTGGAGGCCAAAAGGCACCATCCGGAGCTCGGATACTTCGCCCGGCAGGCACTGCGCCTGCTGGACGACTACCGGATCCGGCACGGCAGACTGGACGCCCCCATTCCCATGGGCGACCTGGGAGGCACCCTCCGAGTGGAGCTCAACCACTCAGATCCCGGTGTGCTCCCTGCGGGCTACCGACTGGGAGACAACGACTCCCGGATCCTCGCGGTGGCACGCAACCTCCAGGCGGAGGGTTACGACGTCACCGTCGTCTCCAAGGATCTGCCGCTGCGGATCAAGGCCTCGTCCGTCGGACTGCTCGCGGAGGAGTACCGGGCCGAACTCGCCATCACGGACTCCGGCTGGACCGGAATGTCCGAACTGGCACTTTCGGCCGAACAGGTGGACCTCCTCTATGAAGAGGAGGCCCTCTACCTCCCCGAGGCCTCCGAGCTGCCCGTCCACACCGGACTGGTGCTTCAGTCCGAGCGCGGCAAGGCGCTCGGACGCGTCACGGCCGAGGGGAACGTCCGCCTGGTGCGGGGCGACCGGGAGGCCTTCGGCATCCGCGGGCGCAGCGCCGAGCAGCGGGTCGCCCTCGATCTGCTGCTCGACCCGGAGGTCGGGATCGTCTCGATGGGCGGCCGGGCCGGCACCGGGAAGTCCGCGCTCGCCCTGTGCGCCGGCCTGGAGGCGGTGCTCGAGCGCAGACAGCACCAGAAGGTGATGGTCTTCCGTCCCCTGTACGCGGTCGGCGGGCAGGACCTCGGCTATCTGCCGGGCACCGAAGCCGAGAAGATGAGCCCGTGGGCGCAGGCGGTCTTCGACACGCTTTCGGCGGTCGCCGGACGCGACGTCATCGAGGAGGTACTCGGGCGCGGCATGCTGGAAGTGCTGCCGCTCACCCATATCCGTGGGCGGTCGCTGCACGACGCGTTCGTCATCGTCGATGAGGCCCAGTCGCTCGAACGGAACGTACTGCTGACCGTTCTGTCCAGGATCGGGGCGAATTCCCGGGTTGTCCTCACGCATGATGTGGCACAGCGGGACAATCTGCGCGTCGGCCGCTACGACGGAGTCGTCGCCGTGGTGGAGAAGTTGAAGGGGCATCCGCTGTTCGCCCATGTGACGCTCACGCGTTCGGAGCGCTCGCAGATCGCCGCCCTGGTGACCGAAATGCTTGAGGATGGAGTGGCTTGATGCCTTCTGGCGCGGACTGACAGAAACTGATTGGTTCTGTCCTGGTTGTCCGTCAAAGAAGTTGGCGCCGCCCGGTGAAGCGAAGGAGCTTAGCCGGGCGGCGCCGTGCTGCGCTGCCGTTTCCGTAGAACCCCAGGGGCAAACGAGGTGTGACCTATCCCACGTAACGAGGAATTGCCTTGCGCCCTCGCCTTCCGGCAGAGTCTTGCTTCCGTCAGGCCCCGCATACGGCACACCTGCATCCTCAGGGATGTGGAACCACATAACTCAACAGCCTTCGCCGTATGTCGCCCGAGCACCACGCGGCACTCCCCGCAGGGGAGTTGCCCACCGGGCCCGCGCCCCCCGTGACCTAGCAAGTAGGGGTGCCAGTGCCAGGGGCACGATTGCGTCCGCGAGGTCACCTGTGCGGGCGCTGCTGGAAGGAAACCGTGTGAGCCGGATTTCGGTCCGGGGATTCGCGGTGGCATCCGCCACTGCGGTCACCACTGTCGGCGCCGTCGTTGGCGTGGCCTCGGGTACCCCGCAGGCCGCGGACAACGACTTCGAGGCCTCTGCCGCGGACGCGACGCTGCTCGCGGACATCCCCGTAGGCGAGCAGGCCCAGGTGCAGGTCGCGTCCCTGTCGCAGCAGGCCGACGCCCAGGCCGCCGCCGCGGACGCCGCTGCGAAGAAGTCGGTGGAGGAAGCGGCCCGTATCCAGGCTGCCAAGGACGCCGAGGCCAAGAAGAAGGCCGCTGACGAGAAGGCCGAGCGCGAGGCCGAGGCGAAGGCAGCCGAGCGCGCGAGCCGTTCCGACGTCCGCGCCCCCTCCAGCTTCCCGCAGCAGTCCTCGTACAGCGTTTCCGAAGTCCAGGCGATCGCCCGCCAGATGATCCCGGGCGACCAGTTCCAGTGCTTCAGCAACATCGTGGACCACGAGTCCAGCTGGAACTACCGCGCCGACAACCCCACCTCGGACGCCTACGGTCTGGTCCAGGCCAACCCGGGCTCCAAGATGGCCTCGGTCGCATCCGACTGGCAGACCAACCCGGCCACCCAGATCAAGTGGGGCCTCAACTACATGAACGACCGCTACGGCAGCCCCTGCGGCGCCTGGTCGTTCTGGCAGGCCAACAACTGGTACTAGGCCTGCGGCAGTAGTTCTCCGCGCCCCGGAACCCCCCGCCGTACTACGGCGGGGGGTTCCGTGCGTGTACGGTCGTGGCGGACCCCGGGGGAGAGGGAAGCGACATGTCGAGAATGCCAGGGTGGCTGCGCCGGGTCGGCGCCGGTCTCAACCGCTGGGGAGAACGGCTGGAGGCCCGACGGGCCGCGGTCGTCCGTGACGACGACGGCCTCACCGTCAACGGCGAGACGGCCGACGCCGGTACCGGCGGTGGTTCGAGCGCGGGTATGCGCGCTGGTGCGGGTGGCGACCCCGGTGACCCCGCGGGCAACGGCGCCGGCGACAGCGGCGGCCCTGCCGCCGACCGGTCGGTCGTGCCCGCGGACCATGTGCCCGCGCCTCCTGCGTACGCGCCGGCCATCGCCGCCAGGCCCGACCCCGTGTCCGCCATCCCCTGGGGCATGCGGGTCGCGGCCGAAGCGGGCTGGCGGCTGCTGGTGCTGGCGGGCACGGTCTATGTGCTGATGCGGGTGATCAGCGCCGTTCAACTGGTGGTGCTGGCCTTTGTCGCCGCCCTGCTGATCACCGCGCTGCTCCAGCCCACCGTGACCCGCCTCCGAGGGCTGGGCCTGCCGCGCGGGCTCGCCACGGCCGTGACCGCCATTCTCGGCTTCGTCATCATGGGCCTGGTCGGCTGGTTTGTGGTGTGGCAGGTGCTGGACAACCTGGACAACCTCGCCGACCGGGTCAAGGACGGTATCGAGGAGCTCAAACTCTGGCTGCTCAACAGCCCGTTCCATGTCACCGAGCAGCAGATCAACGATATCGCCCAGAACCTCCAGGACACCATCGGCACCAACACCCAGGAGATCACCTCCGCCGGGCTCCAGGGCGTGGGCGTGATGGTCGAGATCCTCACCGGGATGCTGCTGGCGATGTTCTCCACGCTCTTCCTGCTCTACGACGGGAAGCGCATCTGGCAGTGGACCCTGAAGCTGGTGCCCGCCCAGGCGCGGCCCGGTGTGGCCGGAGCGGGCCCGAGGGCCTGGCGGACGCTGACCGCCTATGTGCGCGGCACGGTGGTGGTCGCCCTGATCGACGCGATCTTCATCGGTCTCGGCATCTACTTCCTCGATGTGCCGCTGGCCGTGCCACTCGCGGTGTTCATCTTCCTGTTCTCGTTCATCCCGCTGGTGGGTGCGGTCGTGTCAGGCGCGCTCGCGGTCATCGTGGCGCTGGTCACCCAGGGCGTGTTCACCGCGCTGATGGTGCTTCTGGTGGTGCTGGCCGTGCAGCAGATCGAGGGCCATGTGCTCCAGCCGTTCATCCTCGGACGGGCGGTGCGGGTCCATCCGCTCGCGGTCGTGCTCGCTGTCGCCGCCGGTGGTCTGACGGCCGGCATCGGGGGAGCGGTGGTGGCGGTACCGCTGGTGGCGGTGGCCAACACGGTGGTGGGCTATCTGCGGGCGTACGGCCAGGCACACCCCGTACGCCAGGGCCCGGGGCCGCACGGCGCGACGGCGATCGAGATGGCGCCTACTCCGCCGCCGGTGTCTCCGTCGGCGCAGCCGCCGACTCCTCCGCCCGGGGATCAGAAGTAGGCGTCCGCGGCCTGCGCTTGCCCGCTTCGAGCAGCTCGCTGACATCCAGGGTGACCTTGGCGCCGATGGAGTCGGGCAGGGCGACCGGCTGCCCCCGGGCGTACAGCGCCGCGGTGGCCGGGGTGCTGCTCCGACAGCTCGTTGGCTGCTTCGAGCAGGGTCGGCGGCTCGTCGTCGCAAGGCATGGGCCCGACTGCTGCGGCAGACATCGCGCCTCCTGTGGGCTTGGCGTCGAGGCCATCATCGTAGGCCGGTGGGCCGCTCCGGGCCGCAAGTCAGGCAATACGCCCGACCAGGTGAACGACCGGCGTATGGGTGACCGACCCGTCTGCTCGCCCCGTGCACGGCGGAGCGCCCCCGCCCGGCTCGGGAGAACGAGCCGGGCGAGGGCGCCCGGTGTGGTGGTGCGTGTGGGACTCAGCCGCCCATGACGGCTTCGGCCTCCAGCGTCGTTCCGACAGCCTGGATCACCGAGGCGATCTTGAAGGCCTCCTGGATGACGTCGCGCTCGACGCCCGCCTTGCGGAGCACCTGCTCGTGCGAGTCGAGGCACAGGCCGCAGCCGTTGATCGCGGAGACGGCCAGCGACCACAGCTCGAAGTCGACCTTCTCGACACCCGGGTTGCCGATGACGTTCATCCGCAGACCGGCGCGCATCGTCCCGTACTCGGAGTCCGACAGCAGGTGCCGGGTCCGGTAGAAGACGTTGTTCATCGCCATGATCGCCGCGGCCGACTTGGCGGCCGTGTACGCCTCGGCGGACAGGTTGGCCTTTGCCTCCGGCTCCAGCTCGCGCAGCACGATCGGCGATCGCGAGGCGATCGCGCAGGCCAGCACCGTGCCCCAGAGCTGCTGCTGCGGCAGTTCGCTGTTGCCGATGACCGAGCCGAGGTTCAGTTTGAGGTCCTTGGCGTAGTCCGGCAGAGCGGACTTCAGCTCATCGAGAGCCATGCTCACTCACCGGCCAGCAGCTTGACCGCGTCCAGGGTGTCCTCGCCCTTGGTCCAGTTGCACGGGCAGAGCTCGTCGGTCTGGAGGGCGTCGAGGACCCGCAGGACCTCCTTGGGGTTACGGCCGACGGAACCGGCGGTCACCATCGTGAACTGGATCTCGTTGTTCTGGTCGACGATGAACACGGCACGCTGCGCGAAGCCGTCCTCACCCTCGATGCCGAGGTCGCGCATCAGCTCGTGCTTGGAGTCGGCCAGCATCGGGAAGGGCAGGTCACGCAGGTCGGCGTGGTCCTTGCGCCAGGCGTGGTGGACGAACTCGGAGTCGCCGGAGAAGCCGAGCACCTGGGCGTCGCGGTCGGCGAACTCGTCGTTCAGCTTGCCGAAGGCGGCGATCTCGGTGGGGCAGACGAAGGTGAAGTCCTTGGGCCACGCGAAGACCACCTTCCACTTGCCCTCGTAGGACTTGTGGGTGATCTGCTCGAACTCCTTGCCGCTCTCCAGCGAGACGCAGGCGGTCAGTTCGAAGGTGGGGAACTGGTCACCGACAGTGAGCACGCGCTCTCCTTGCGATGGGAGGCCCTTGTGGGGGCTCCGTGGGGTTGGACGGAGTCCCACCCTGTCACGGTGTGATCAATAGGGGGAAATCGAAGATGCCGACCGCATTGATAGCCGCGTCCGATAGGCGGGCCTCGGTGACCGGTGGCCGAGCACCGCGTTGATCGGGGCAGTGGCTAGACTTACCCGCTGCGATCGGAAGCGCCTATCAGTGGCGCTTGTCATGGTGAGTGCTTGTCAGTGGTGGGTGGCGCGGTGGCGGTAAGCCTGGTGAACGGGGCGGGTCGGGGCAAGCAGCCCAGCCTGGCGCAGCTTCGAGCCTTCGCCGCCGTGGCCGAGCACCTGCACTTCAGGGACGCCGCTGCCGCGATCGGGATGAGCCAGCCCGCGCTGTCCGGTGCCGTGTCCGCGCTGGAGGAGACGCTCGGCGTCCGGCTGCTGGAGCGTACGACCCGGAAGGTGCTGCTGTCGTCGGCCGGTGAGCGGCTCGCGGTGCGCACCAGGGCGGTGCTCGCCACGGTGGGTGAGCTGATGGAGGAGGCCGAAGCCGCACGGGCACCGTTCACCGGCGTGCTGCGGCTGGGAGTGATACCGACGGTCGCGCCGTATCTGCTGCCCGCGGTGCTGCGACTGGTACGCGAGCGCTATCCGGCGCTCGACCTCCAGGTGCACGAGGAGCAGACCTCCGCCCTGCTGGAGGGACTCGGCGCCGGACGCCTCGATCTGCTGCTGCTCGCCGTGCCGCTCGGGGCGGCGGGGGTGGCCGAGATCCCGCTGTTCGACGAGGACTTCGTGCTGGTCACCCCGCAGGAGCACTGGCTCGGCGGGCGCGAGGACATTCCGCGCGAGGCCCTGCGTGAGCTGCCGCTGCTGCTGCTCGACGAGGGGCACTGCCTGCGCGACCAGGCCCTCGACATCTGCCGCGAGGCGGGACGCGGCGCGGACAGCGCCCCCGTCACCACCACCGCGGCGGGGCTGTCCACGCTGGTCCAGCTGGTCGCGGGCGGCCTCGGCGTGACGCTGCTGCCGCGTACCGCGCTCCAGGTGGAGACCGGCCGCAACGACCGGCTGGCCACCGGGTATTTCGCCGAGCCCGCGCCCACCCGCAGGATCGCCCTGGCGATGCGCTCGGGAGCGGCCCGCCAGGGGGAGTTCGAGGAGTTCGCGGTGGCGCTCCGGGAGGCACTGGCGGACCTCCCGGTGCGGGTCGTACCCGACGCTGACTGAGCCGGAGAGCCCCTGGCCTACTCCGTACGCAGCCCCTCCGGCAGGATGCGCATCAGCCGCAGATGCTCCGAGCGCTGGGTGTAGAGCAGTTCGGCGGCGCTGCGGCCGGTGAGCAGCGCGAGGACGACCTTGGTGTACAGGGCCGACTGGAGGTACGGCTCCGGCTTCTCGGGGCTCGCGAGCCACTGGCCGACATCGGTGATGCCCGCCTCGGTGATCGCGTATCGCTTGCGCTCGGGGCCGCCGCCGGCCTCGATGCCGTCGACCTCGAACCGGCGCTTCCTGGCCTCGGTAGGCGGTGTCCTGCCCGGATGCTCCAGGAGGTCGGGCCCGGTCGGCTCGGAATCCGCTGGAAATCGGGCAGGCCGGGAATCAGGTCGGCTCGGAATCGGGACGGGGCTTCGGGGGCCGCCCCCGAGGGGGGATCGGCCGGACCCCGCCCGGCAGCCGACCCGCCTCCGACAGTGCCCGCCGCAGCAGGAACTCGATCTGCGCGTTGGCGCTGCGCAGTTCGTCGGAGGCCCAGCGGGCCAGCGCCTCGTACACCACCGGGTCGAGCCGCAGCAGCACCTGCTTGCGCTCGGGCCTGCCGCGCTCGGATCCGCCGCGCCTGGCCCTCCCGGGCTCAGGGTTGCCGCGTGCGGGTCCACCGGGCTCCGGCTTGTCGCGCTCCGGTCCGCCGCGCTCCGGCTTCTCGCGGTCCGTCCCGTCGCGCCCCGGCCTGGGGTCAGTCACTGGTACAGGGTGCCCGTGTTGAGGACCGGCTGTGCGGCGCGGTCGCCGCAGAGCACCACCATCAGGTTCGACACCATGGCCGCCTTCCGCTCCTCGTCCAGTTCCACGAAGCCCTGTTCGCCGATCCGCGCCAGTGCCGCCTCCACCATGCCGACCGCACCGTCCACGATCTGCCGGCGTGCGGCGACCACGGCACCGGCCTGCTGGCGCTGGAGCATCGCGGAGGCGATCTCGGGCGCGTACGCGAGGTGTGTGAAGCGGGACTCGATGATGCGTACCCCCGCCGCCTCCACCCGTGCGTGCAGTTCGACCGCGAGCTTCTCGGTGATCTCCTCGGCGTTGCCGCGCAGCGAAAGCCCGTCCTCGTCGTGGGCGTCGTACGGGTACTCGATGGCGATATGCCGTACGGCCGCCTCGGTCTGGGTGGAGACGAACTCCAGGAAGTCGTCCACCTCGAACAGTGCCTGCGCGGTGTCCTCGACCTTCCAGACCACCACGGCGGCGAGCTCGATCGGGTTGCCGTAGGCGTCGTTGACCTTGAGGACCGCGGTCTCGTGGTTGCGGACCCGGGTCGAGATCCTCTCCCTGGAGGTCAGCGGGTTCACCCAGCGCAGCCCGTCGGTGCGGATGGTGCCGCGGTAGCGTCCGAAGAGCTGCACCACCCGGGCCTCGCCGGGCGCCACCATGTTCAGCCCGGACATGGCGAGGAAGGCCGCAGCGACGACGAGCACGCCGAGCACGACGAGTGCCGCCTTCGCGCCGCCATCGGCGCTCGCTGCGCCGGTGAAGATCAGCCCGACACCGATTCCGAGGCCCACGAGTCCGAGCAGCAGAGCGAGTCCGCCGCCGATGCTGTGCGCTGTGAACTCCCGCACCTGCGGCTCTGGCATCTCAGGTGCGTCCGCGGGCAAAGATGTGCTGGTCGCGGGCATGTCCGTCCCCCATTCCCCCGGTCGCGGCGCGTCCGGTCTCGCTAGCAATGTGATTACACATTATCGGATTCAGCAACCTCACGCGCCAGTTGTGAGTCGGTTCCATTGAGGCGGGTGCTGATTCTCACGTCCGGAAAAGACCGGATGACGTGGTCTTTGTCATGGGGAGCGGTGCTAGCTTTCTGAGCTGATTTTCTCGACGACCTTGACGACCTTGACGACCTTCACGAGTCGGACGAGTGAGACGAACCGGACCAGCCGGACCAGCCGAACGAGCCGAACGGGCTTGACGACAAGGAAGAGCGGAGCAACGGGGCGATGGGCCGAGCGGAAGCACGACGGGCCCGGCAGCGCGGGGCGCGCCGGGCCACGAACAAGGGGGCCGTGAAGAAGGGCGGCATACGCCGCTTCTTCACCTGGAGGAAGTTGCTCGGGACGTTCCTCGGCCTCTGCCTTGCCCTGATCGCGGCGTGCTTCGTCGTCTACTGGCTGGTCCCGGTGCCCAAGCCGAACGAAGAGGCCGAACTCCAGAGCAACATCTACAAGTACAGCGACGGCAAGGTCCTCGCCCGGACCGGCCAGGTCAACCGCGAGATCATCCCCCTGGCCAACCTCAGCCCCGAAGTGCAGCGGACCTTCGTCGCAGCCGAGAACAAGTCCTTCTACGACGACTCCGGCATCGACCTGAAGGGCATCGCCCGCGGTGTGGTCAACACCGTCACCGGCAAGGGCAAGCAGGGCGGTTCGACCATCACCCAGCAGTACGTCAAGAACTACTACCTCACCCAGGACCAGACGGTCACCCGCAAGCTCAAGGAACTGGTGATCGCCGTCAAGGTGGACCAGGAGAGCAGCAAGGAAGAGATCCTCGCCGGGTACATCAACACCAGCTACTACGGGCGCAACGCGTACGGCATCCAGGCCGCCGCCCAGGCGTACTTCCGGGTCGACGCCAAGAAGCTGAACGTCGAGCAGGCCGCCTATCTCGCGGCGCTGCTCCAGGCACCCAGCCAGTTCGACTGGGCGGTCGCGACCCCGAGGGGCAAGGAGGCGGTCCAGAACCGCTGGAACTACGTCCTGAACAACATGGTCGAGATGGACTGGCTCGACGCGTCCAAACGGGCCGCAGCGAAGTTCCCCGAGATCAAGGAACCCAAGCCCGCGCCCGGGATGGAGGGCCAGACCGGCTATCTCGTCGCCGCGGCCAAGGCCGAGCTGGAGAAGCGGTACCAGGTCACCCCGGAGCAGATCGAGAAGGGCGGCTGGACGATCACGCTCAACATCGACCAGAAGAAGCAGGAAGCCCTCAAGAAGGCCGTCGAGAAGCAGCTTGAGTCCAAGCTCGACCGTGAGGGTGACAAGCGCGACGCGACCGTGCAGGCGGGAGCGACCTCCGTAGACCCGAAGAACGGCCATGTCGTGGCGATGTACGGCGGAATCGGCGCCACCCAGCACTGGGTCTCCAACGCCACCCGCCGCGACTACCAGCCCGCGTCGACCTTCAAGCCCGTGGTGCTCGCCTCCGCGCTGGAGAACGGGGCCGAGACCCAGGACGGCGAGAAGATCACGCTGCAGACCCGCTACGACGGCACCAGCAAGCGGCCCGTCGAGGGCAGTGACGTGCCGTTCGCCCCCGAGAACGAGGACGACGAGGACTACGGTCCCATCTCGGTCCAGAAGGCCACGAACAACTCGGTGAACTCGGTCTACGCCCAGATGATCGTGGACGTCGGCCCGTCGGAGGCCAAGAAGACCGCGCTCGCCCTGGGGATGCAGGACGGCGACGGATGGCCCGAGCAGCCCGCGATGTCCCTCGGCACGATGGGTGCCTCCACCTGGGACATGGCGGGGGTCTACGCCGGCTTCACCAGCCACGGCAAGCAGATCACACCGTCGATCGTGAAGTCCGCGAAGAACAAGGAACTGCCGGAGGGCGAGATCCACGTCAAGGACGGGGTCGGGGACCGGGTACTGAGCCAGGAGGCGGCCGACAGTGTGACGAAGGCGATGATCGGGGTCGTCAAGAACGGTTCGGGTCGCAACGCGCAGGGCGACTACGCGGCGGCGGGCAAGACCGGTACCTCCGAGAACAACAAGTCGGCGTGGTTCGTGGGCTACACACCCGAACTCGTCACCGCCGTCGGGCTCTTCGGCGAGAAGCCGGACGGCACCGGGCAGGTCACGCTGACCGACACCATCAACGAAGGCCGCGCCAACGGTGGTGGCGTGCCTGCCCAGATCTGGCAGAAGTACACGACCGACGCTCTCGGCGGCGGCTCCGACGAGCAGTTCGACCTCGACGTCCCTGATCTGGTCGAAGACGAGCCCGAGCCGTCCGGCTCGCCGAGCGACAAGGACAAGGAAGAAGACAAGGACAAGAACAAGGACAGGGACAAGGACAAGGGCGACAAGCCCCGCGACGACGACCGTCCGGGCGACGACCCCAGCCGCCCGGCTGACGACGGCGGCTCCGACAACGGCGGTACCGATACGGGTTCCGACAACGGCGGTACCGACAGCGGCTCCGACAACGGCGGTACCGATACGGGCTCCGACAACGGCGGTACCGACACCGGCTCCGACAACGGCGGTACCGATACGGGTAGCGACAACGGCGGTACCGACAGC